>NZ_RZSC01000009.1:0-28460 GCF_003998155.1 Mesorhizobium sp. M1E.F.Ca.ET.063.01.1.1 | reverse complement strand
GCCGAGGATGTCATCGTCACCATCATCTCGGAGCGCAGCCCGGGCTTTCTCTCCGGCGAGGCGGCGATCTCCGATGCGGTGCGCGACCTCGCGCAGCACCATGTGCGGGCCTGGCGGGGCGTGCAGGCGGCGCTGCGGCGCATGATCGACCGCTTCGATCCGGCGGCGATCGAGGAAGAGCTGAAATCCAATTCCGCGATCGGCAATCTGCTTTCGGGCGGGCGCAACGCCAAGCTGTGGGAGCTTTACCAGAAACGCCATCGCGACATCGCCCAGAGCGCGGAATCGAGCTTTCTGGGCGAAATCGGCGCGGACTTCAGGGATGCTTACGAAGAGGAGTAGGACATGATCGACAGACGCGAATTCATCGTTGCCCTCGGCGCGACGGGGCTGCTTGCGGCTTGCCAGAGCGGCCCGCCGAAACCATCGGTTATCTCGGTCAATGTGAGCGGTGGCGCCGGCATGAATCCGGGACCGGGCGGCGGCGATAGGCCGGTGACCGTGCTGGTGATGCGGCTCGCCAGCACCGGAAAGTTCAATTCGGCCGACTATTTCGCGCTGCAGGGCGACGCGGGCTCGGCGCTCGGCGCCGATCTCATCGGCTCCGACTCAATCTCCGTCGCGCCGGGAAAGACCGCGGCCAAGACCATCACGGTCGAGCCGAACGCGACGGCGCTCGGCTTCGTCGCGCTGATCCGCGAGCCTGGCGGCAGGAACTGGCGTACGACCAAGTCCGTGTCACCGGGGTCGAAATTCACCATCAATGTCAGCCTCGGCAGCGGCGGTATTTCCGCCTGACGGCCAGACAACAGGTAGCAGTGCAGAGAGCAGCAGCATGAGCGACGCAAACAGGGTGCTGTGGTCCGAGGGGCTCTTCTTGAGGACCCAGCACTTCCAGCAGCAGGACCGGTTCTTCGAAGCGATGGTGCGCGGCACGTTGCAGGCCGGCCAGCTCCACACGTTCGGCTTCCAGCAGTTGACGCTCGATCAGTCGCTGCTCGAGGCAGGCCAGATCTCGATCGTGTCCGCCCGGGGCATTTTCCCGGACGGCACGCCCTTCTCCATCCCGGAACTGATGGACGCGCCGAAGCCGCTGCCGGTGACGGCCGACACCGGCGCCGGGCCGGTGCTGGTCGCCCTGCCGCTCGAGCCGCCCGGCGGCGTCGGTTTCGACCCGGCGCACGCGGCGTCGACCGGCGCGCGCTATCATGGCAAGATCGTTTCGGTGCGCGATGCCGTCCAGGGCGGCTCCGACCCGGAAGAGATCGAGATCGCGCGGCCGCAGGCAGTGCTGCTCGCACCCGGCAAATCGGTCGGCGGCTACACCGCGCTGCCGATCGCCGACATCAAAGGTGTTCGCGCCGACGGCGGCGTTTCGCTCGACGAGAGTTTCCTGCCGCCGACGTTGATCACCGGCGCGGTCGCCTGGTACCGGCAATTGCTGCAGGAAGTCGTCACCGGCCTCGACCAGATCGCCGAGGCCCACGGCAAGATGGTGATGGGCGGCCCCGGCCGCAGCGTCGAGGACCTCCTGATGCTGCATCTCGCCAATGCGGCGCGGCCGCGGCTTGCCCACATGCTGGCGCAGGACGTCTTCCATCCGGCCGAGCTTTATCTCGAGCTTGCCGGGCTCGCCGGCGAAATGGCGACCTACGGTTCCAGCGCGCGCCGGCTTGGCGAGTTGCCTGCCTACGATCACATGGCGCCCGGGCCGGCCTATATGGCGCTTGCAGACGCCTTGCGCTCGCTGATCCTGAGCCTGCGCTACATCGAGCCGAAATCGCGCGCGCTGCCGGTCATGCGGCACGCGACCAATGTCTGGAAGGTGCGCATCGACAATCCGAAGCTTCTGGTCGCCAGCCGCATCGTCATCCGCGTCGGCTCCGAGTTGTCGGAGGACGCGCTGCGCAAGATCTTCGTCAACCAGGCCACCGTGGGGTCGGCCGACCAGTTCGAGGGGCTGTGGAAGTCGCGCCTGCCCGGCATTCCGCTGAAGCCGCTGCATTCGCAGCCGCGCGAGATCCCCTATGACGGCGACCGGCTGTGCCTGGAACTGGATCAGAAGAGCGAGCATTGGGCTTCGCTGCTCGACGCCCCCGGTTTCGTCATCGGCGTTTCCGGTGTCCTGCCGAGCGAGCCGCAGGTCGACTGCTATTCGGTGAACAGGTGAGGCCATGAGCCGGGATGATCCCTTCGGACTGTCGGAGGATCGCGAGCGCACGCGCATCAGGCTGACCGGCGCGTCGCCGCGGCCAATGGCGCCGCTGACGCCGGGCGCGCCGGTGAAGCGGGCGCGCGCGCACCCCAATACGCTGATCAACACATTCGCGCCGCTGCTCGAATTCGCGCCGGAGCTTGAAAGCGCGCTGGCGCCCGAGAACCCGGAGGTGCTGCGCACGCGCCTGCTCGACGAACTGGTCCGTGCGCGCGACGCCGCGATGGCGGCGGGATCCTCGCTGGAGCGGGCCGACCAGGCCGCCTGGGCGGTGGCGGCGCTGCTCGACGATCTTGCGCTCAACACGCCCTGGGGCGGCGCTAGCGCATGGCCGCGCCAGCCGCTGGTGGCAACGCCGCGCACGCCATCTTCGGCGCGGATGGTGATGCGGTCGGCGAGGCCATGCCCGGTGCCGGCGATGGCCAGCGTCATCGTCTCGCCCTTGCCGAGATGGATAGAGCTGTCGCCGCCATTGTTGACATAGGCGCGGTCGAGTTTTCGTCCGACAAGCACTGCCGCCAGAATTTCGTCGGCTACCGAACCGGCGACGGCGGCCATCGGCGTGATGAATTCTTCCGCCAGCGGTGTGACCGCAGCCTCCATGCGCCGCGCCGTCGGGCCGGCGAAAGCGCGCGCCCGCAACGAGGCCGGTCGGCGCAATTCGGGAAGTTCTTCCACCAGCTCGGTCAGGATCGTCTGGAAGCGCGCGACGGCCTGAGCGTAAGCGGCGCGGCGTTCAACTGCATCGCCAAAGGCCTCGACGATCAGATCGATCGGCCCGTGATTGAGATGAAGCCGCCTGCCGTCGGCGAGCCAATGCGCCCGCGGGCCGTTCATCATCCGGCCCCGTTGGCTTTGGTGCGACGCAATTGCGCCAGCGGCGGCCAGGGATTGCCGGCGCGCGCGCCAGTGCCGCGGCGCGGATTGAGGTACTCGCCGCCCCTGGCGAGGATATCCTCGACGCTGCGGATCTCGCTTTCATAGCCGCCCAGCCGGACATAGTCGTCGCGGCGCATGGTGAATTCGATCGGGGCGACCAGCGCCGGCGTCGGCACATAGCCGAAGGCGCCCTCCGGCACGCGGGTCACGTCGACCATCAGCGTGATACCGCCACCCGGCCAGACATAGACCGGTGCGCCGCCGACCGTCACATAGGTTTTCAGGCCCTGTACCGAACGGGTGAGGTTGACCGGGTTTTCGGTAACGCCGGCGCGCAGCGAGCCGCCGGCGCCGCCGACGAAGAGAACAGTGCACAGTGCCGGCTCACAATTGTCCTCGATCAGGCCGACGGATTTCTGCAGCCGATCCGGGAATGGCTTTTCTACCGGCTTGAGCTGGTCGTCGAGTTCGTAATAGGCGAACTGCTCGCCGGTGGTCGAAACCATCATGAGCGACAGCCCGGGGCGAGCACCTTTCTTGGGGTTCCAATCGCCCAGGATCGACAGCGGATCCGAGATCGTGGTGCCGCCCCAGCCGAGGCCGGGCTCCGATACCTTGAAGTAACGGCCGGGCGTCGAACGCCGGCCGATGATTTTTATGCCGGTATCCTCCCAGCCCAGCACCTTGCCGGCCTGATGCTCGGAGACGACGCCGGTGATGTGGTCGTCGACCACCACCACCTCGTCGACCAGGCCGCGCCACTGCGTGGCGAACATGCCGATGGTGGCCGAGCCGCATCCGACGCGCATGCGGTGCTCGACCTTGCCGTCGATGACCGGCGGTTTGCCGGCCTCGACGACGACCGTCGCGCCGCCATCGATGGTGAGCTCCACCGGCTTGCGGTTGCAGAGGTTGAGCAGTGCATCGCAGGTGGCGCGTCCCTCGGCCTTCGAGCCGCCGGTCAGGTGATGGACGCCGCCGAGCGACAGCATCTGCGAGCCGTATTCGCCAGTGGTGACGTGGCCGATCGCCTCGCCTTCGGAGCGCACGGTCGCCGTCTCATCGCCGATATGGCGGTCGGTGTCGATCTTCACCTTGACGCCGCAGTAGGAGAAGATTCCTTCGGTGACGACGGTGACGAGATCGACGCCCTCGACCTCCTGGCTGACGATGAAGGGGGCCGGCTTATAGTCCGGATAGGTGGTGCCGGCGCCGATAGCGGTGACGAAGCGGCGGCCGGTGTTGACCAACTCGCCGTTCCAGGCTTCGCCCTCGGCGATAAAGGGCACGACCGCGCCGCCGGTCTCGGCCGCATGGTCGAGGATGGTCAGCGGGTCCATGCGCACGATGCGGCCGCCGACATTGCCGTAGCGGTCGCAGGCGCCGGTGCGGCCGTCGGCGATGTAGCACATCACCGGGCAGGCATCGCAGCGGATCTTCTCCGCCACCTGCTTCTCGCCGGGGTCGTGGGTTTCGAAACGTTCGGCAAGCTCGCTCATCGGCGCGCCTCCTTCTCACGGATCGCCGCCAGGATGCGGCTCGGCGTCGCCGGTACCTTGGTGACCAGGACACCTGTTGCATGGCGGATGGCGTTGAGGATCGCCGGCGCCGTCGGGATCAGCACATGCTCGCCCAATCCCTTGGCGCCGAAGGGTCCTTCCGGGTCCGGAACTTCGACCAATATGTGCTCGATCGGCGGCACGTCGCCGATGGTCGGGATGAGATAGTCATGCAAGTTCTCGGTGCGGCCGGGGATGTATTCCTCCATCAGCGCCATGCCGATGCCTTGCGCGATGCCGCCCTCGATCTGGCCTTCGACCAGCACAGGGTTGATCGCCTTGCCGACATCGTGCGCGGCGGTGATCTTGATCAGCTTCACCGTGCCGAGTTTGAGATCGACCTCCAGTTCGACAATCTGCGCGCCGTAGCCGTAGACGGCGTAGGGCTTGCCCTGGCCCTTGGCGTCAAGCGGCAGCGTCGGCGGGTCATAGGTCTCTTCCGCGACGAACACCAGGTCGTCGGCATTGGGTTTCAGCGCCGTGAGATCGATGCGCCGCGTCGCGTCGCCCTCTCGGATGGAGATGCTCGCGCCATCGAGCGCGATCGATGCCCGGTCGGATACATTGGCGAAGCGCAGGATTTTTTCGCGCAAGGCGCGACCCGCCGTCTCGGCCGCCTTGCCGGTCACAAAAGTCTGGCGCGAGGCGGATGTCTTGCCGGCATCGGGCGTGATGGCGGTGTCGGCGCTCTTCAGCCGGAACTTCTCCAACGCCAGGCCGAGCGCGTCGGCGCAGATCTGCGTTATGACCGTGTTCGATCCCTGGCCGATATCGACCGCGCCCTGGTGCAGGATCACCTCGCCGGCGGCCGAGATGCCGACCTTGATGGTCGAGGGGTTGGGCAGCGAGGTGTTGCCGCAGCCATACCAGCAGGACGCGACGCCGACGCCGCGTTTGCTTGCCCGATTGGCGACGTTGAAGACTTCCGCCTCCGTGAGCGCACGCGCCCAGTGCGGGCGAAGCTGCTCCAAACATTCGCCGATGCCGACGCCGGACTCCAGGCGCTGTCCCGTGACCGTTTCGGAGCCGTTCCGAAGACAGTTCTTCAGCCGAAAATCGAGGCGGTCCAGACCGAGCTTGCCGGCGAGTTCATCATAGAGCGTTTCCTGCATGATGGTGGCCTGCGGCACACCGAAGCCGCGGAAGGCGCCGGCGACCGGGCCATTGGTGTGGATGGCGTAGCCCGTCGCGCGGTAGTTCGGCGTGACGTAAGGGCCGGAGGCATGCACCGGCACGCGGTTGGCGACGGTCGGCCCCCAGCTGGCATAGGCGCCGGTGTTGAAGTCGCCGGCGAAAACCATGCCGGTGACACGGCCTTCGGCATCCGCGCCGACGGTCGCCCTCATCTCGGCCGGATGGCGTTTGGTGGTCGACATCATCGATTCATTGCGCGTGTAGACAAGCGCCGCCGGCCGTCCCGTCTTCATCGCCACAAGGCCGATGAGAGGCTGCAGCGAGACATCGAGTTTTGAGCCAAAGCCGCCGCCGGTGGCGGTCGGCACGATGCGCACTTTCTCGACCGGAAGGCCAAGCAACTTGGCCGTGTCGTCGCGGTCCATATAGGGCGCCTGGGTGCAGGCGACGACGACCAGCGTGTCGCCGTCCATGTAAGCATAGCCGGCTTCCGGCTCGATATAGGCGTGCTCGACGAAGGAGGTGTCGATGGCGCCGGAGACGGTGACGGCCGCGTCGGCAAGCGCGCCGTCTGGATCGCCGCGCTCGACAAAGCCTGACGTGAGAACGTTCGCCGGCCGGTGCTGATGGATCAGCGTGGCGCCGTTCGCCTTTGCCTCGCAGGGCTGCAGCACATGCGGCAGTTCCGTCCAGGCGATCGGAAAATCGTTGAGGTCGAGATCGAGGATCGCTTCGCGCTCGCCAGCCACCAGTGCCACCGCCTCGCCGCGCAGCCGCGCGAAACCTTCGGCGAGCGCCGGCTGGTCGGCAAAGGGACCGATGACACCGAAGCAATTGTGGCCCGGAATGTCGGCGGCGGTGAAGACGCTGGCGATGCCCTGATGGGAATCCGCCCAGACCTTGAGATCGCCGAAGCTGAAGCTCGCATGATAATATGGCGAGCGGACCACGATCACCGCCAGCGCATCGGCCGGAAAAGAGTCGCCACCGAACTTTTCGTCGCCGGTAACTTTCGGCAGGCCATCGAGGCGGATCGGCGAGGCGCCAACGGCGCGGCCAACCTCCGGCAGGCGATGGTCGACACCATACATGTGGCGCGAGGCATGCATCACTGCGGCGATGATCTTTCGATACCCCGTGCAGCGGCAGAGCACGCCGCCCAGCGCATCCTGCGTCTCGGCCTCGCTCGGGGTGGGATTGCGCTCCAGCAGCGCGGTGGCCGCCACCAGCAGGCCCGGGGTGCAGATGCCACATTGCGCGGCACCGTGCTCGAGGAAGGACGCCTGCAGGGCGGACAGCCTGCCATTGGCGAGGCCCTCGACCGTGGTCACGGCAGTGCCGGAGACGGAGGCCGCCGGCACGAGGCAGGCGCAGACCGGATTGCCGTCGACCAGAACGGTGCAGGCGCCGCAGTCGCCGGCATCGCAACCGACCTTGGTGCCGGTCAGCCGCAACTCGTCGCGCAAGACCTGCGACAGCCGCCGCACCGGCGGCACCGAAACGCTGACGACAGCGCCATTGACCTCGAAGGCGATATCGGCGCGCTCCATGCTCATGCCGCCACCCTGCTTTCGCCGAGGCCGACGGCGGCGCGCACCGCGCGCGCGACGATCTCACGCGCCGCATCCTGCCGATATTCGGCGCTGCCGCGCACATCGGCTATCGGCGACAGTTCCTCGATCGGCGCGGACAGCACCGCATCCGAGAGCGCGGCGGTGACCGGCTGGCCGCGCAAAGCCGCCTCGACGCCGGCAAGACGACGGGCGACGGCGGAGCAGGCACCGACGGCGATCGCGGCATCGGCGACCACACCATCGTCAACCACCAGGCGAGCCGCCGCCATGGCGATCGAGATGACGAGATAGCGCCGCGCGCCGAGCTTGACGAAGGCCGAGGTGCCGACGGCCGAACGCTTAGGCACACGAATGGCGGTGACCATCTCGTGCGGCCGCGACGCCGTGCGGCGATTGCCGAGGATGAAGTCGCCCAGCGGCAGATGACGGGTTGCTTCGGCAGACCGCACCTCGACATCGGCATCGAGCACCAGCAGCGCCGGCACGCCATCCGCGGCAGGCGAAGCGTTGCAGAGATTGCCGGCAACGGTGGCGACGTTCTGGATCTGGACCGAGCCGACCTCGCGCGCGGCCGCCTTCAGCCCATCAAACGCGGCCGGCAACGAGTGACGGACGATGTCGGTCCAGGTGGTGCGGGCGCCGATTCGCCAATGTTCTTCCGCCTCGGCGATACCCCGCAGTTCGACCAGCCCGTTGACGTCGAGGATGTTGTCGCGGAAGGGTTTTGCGCCCTGCGCCGGATAGAAATCCGTGCCGCCGGCGAGGATGCGCCAGCGGTCCTCGCCAAGCAAGGCGAGCGCCTCGTCGACCGTGGTGGGTTTCGCGTAACGGATCACGCCTTGCCTTCCTAGAAAGGGGCCTTTCCGAGGGAACCTGCCGGGCATCAGGCTCGGGCAAATTCATTCGTATGCAAATGATATCAAGTTCGCCGCAATTGTCAAAGCGGAGCGATGGCCGGGGCACGTCACGGACTGCTCGGCACAGCTTTGTTATGGCTTGAGAGGTTGACGCCGACAGTCATCTGGTCAAGGTTCCGTCTCCGGTCGCGTCAGTGGCACTTCGACTGGAGCCCAAGCCAAGACAGAGGGAGGCCGCATGGCCGCAGAAGCGCTCATCGTCATCGACCTGCAGAACGACTTCTGCCCCGGCGGCGCGCTGGCGGTGGCCGGCGGCGACGAGATCGTGCCGCTGGTCAACGATCTGATCCGCCACACGGAGCATGTCGTATTGACGCAGGACTGGCATCCGGCCGGCCATTCGAGCTTCGCCTCCAGCCATCCCGGCAAGCAGCCCTTCGAGACGATCGAGATGCCTTACGGACCGCAGACGCTCTGGCCGGACCATTGCATCCAGGGCAGCCTCGGCTCGGACTTCCATTCCGGACTTGCCTGGACCAAGGCGGAGCTGGTGATCCGCAAGGGTTTCCGCACGGCGATCGACTCTTACTCGGCCTTCTTCGAGAATGACCATACGACACCCACCGGTCTTGCCGGCTATCTGAAGGAACGCGGCATCGAGACCGTCACCCTGGTCGGGCTCGCCACCGATTTCTGCGTCGCCTTCTCGGCGCTCGATGCGGTGAAGCAAGGCTTCAAGACGACTGTGCGGCTCGACGCCTGCCGCGGCATCGATCTCAACGGGTCGGTCGACACGATGATTGCACGCATGCGCGAAGCCGGCGTGACGCTCGAAGATCATTTGTCGGACTGACTGTGGACGCAAAGGTCTCGTGTCCCAAGACAGGATTATCGCCTCCGGATGAGGACCCCCTCACCCGGTTTGCCAGCCGGATTGCGAAGGGCAATCCGGGGCAATCCGACCTCTCCCCAATGGGGAGAGGAGGTCACCAGTCTGCGGCGCCGGGATGCGGGCTCCCCCTTCTCCCCTTGTGGGAGAAGGGGGAGCCGAAGGCGACGGATGAGGGGTGTTCCAGGGAACGCCGGCGTCTCACTCCGCTGGAGCACCCCTCATCCGTCTCGGCGCTGCGCGCCGATCCACCGCCCGGGGGCGAGCCACGGGTCTCGCCCCGTCCTTCGGACCCCACAAGGGGAGAAGGGAGGGCGCGCAGCGGCCGGATGAGGGGGCTTTTCTCATACGTAACCGCGCTCGCCGTTGCGGTGCTGTTTCCAGCACAGGCGCTCGCCGCCGAGGCTCATGAGCTGCCCGGCGCCGCGATGTCGCTCTGGTGGGCACTGCCCTTCGCCGGACTGCTTTTGTCGATCGCGACCGGGCCGCTGCTCTTTCATCATGTCTGGGAGCATCACTACGGCAAGATTGCCGCCGCCTGGGCCGCTTTGGTGGTTGTTCCCCTCGCGGTCGCGTTCGGCGTTCCGATGGCAGGCGAGGCGGTGCTGCATACGCTGCTGACCGAATACATGTCCTTCATCATTCTTTTGTTCGCGCTCTATACGATTTCGGGCGGCATCCTGCTTGCGGGCAACATCCATGGCACGCCGCTGGTGAATGCCGGCCTGCTGCTTGTCGGCGCGATCCTGGCCTCGGTCATCGGCACGACGGGAGCCTCGATGATCCTGATCCGACCGGTCCTGCGCGCCAACGACAACCGGCCGTTCAACGCGCATGTGGTGATCTTCTTCATCTTCCTGGTATCCAACATCGGCGGCTCGCTGACGCCGCTTGGCGATCCGCCGCTGTTCGTCGGCTTCCTGCGCGGCGTCGATTTCTTCTGGACCACGGTGCATATCCTGCCCGACACGCTGTTCGTCGGCGGCCTGGTGCTCGCCGTCTTCCTCGCGCTCGACATCGTCCTGCATCGCCGCGAGGCCGGCATGCCAAAGATCAAGGACCCGACGCCGGACACGAAGGTGCGCCTGCGCGGGCTGGCCAATTTGCCGCTGCTGGCCGGCGTCATCGGCGCGATCCTGCTTTCGGCGAGTTGGAAGCCGGGCGTGAGCTTTTCCATCCTCGGCGTCAGCCTGGAGCTGCAGAACCTGGTGCGTGACGCGATCATCCTTGCGCTGGCCTTTCTGTCGCTTCAAGTCTCGTACAAGAGCCACCGCCAGGCGAACGGCTTCACCTGGGGTCCCATCGCCGAAGTGGCGAAATTGTTTGCCGGCATCTTCATCTGCATCGTGCCGGTCATCGCCATCCTGAGGGCAGGTCACGACGGCGCGCTGGCACCGCTGGTCTCGCTGGTCACCTCGGCGGACGGCCAGCCCAACGACCTCGCCTATTTCTGGCTGACCGGCGCGCTGTCGTCCTTCCTCGACAATGCGCCGACCTATCTCGTGTTCTTCGAGCTTGCGGGCGGCGATGCGAAGCACCTGATGACGGAGGCCGCCTCGACGCTCGCCGCGGTCTCGGCCGGTGCGGTGTTCATGGGCGCCAACACCTATATCGGCAATGCGCCGAACTTCATGGTGTTTGCCATCGCCAGGCATCGCGGCTTCAAGATGCCCGGCTTCTTCGGCTACATGGCGTGGTCGGGCCTGGTGCTGATCCCGACTTTTTTGATCGCGGGGTTTGTGTTCTTCCGTTGAGCCGAGACACGACCAGCGTTGGCGATGCCCTTGTCGGGTGAAGCCGACGCCGCCGGCAGCCGCTGGCATGGAGTAGCCGGATGGCGACGGCGCTTGCGTATGCGGGGCCTGCAGTTTCTGCTATTGTCGAGCAGGTGCGGAGTTGGGTTGGGGCGACAATGACGACCATCGAGAAGCTGCCCTATCTGTCAGCCGAATTCCTGGATGGCTTGACGATTTCGACGTCCGACGTGGTCGATGAAATCGAGCGACAGATCATCGGTCAGAGGCGTGGCGAAGTATGGTGCGCGCCGAAGGCGGTGGTGCTGCCAGGCGACGACCGCTACATCATGGCGACCCTCGGCGTCGCGACCGAGCCCCGGGTGCTGGCGACCAAATCGCTGGTGGTCAACCCCCGCAACGCCGAGCGGGGACTTGCAACCCTGAACTCGCTGGTCACCCTTCTCGATGCTGAGACGGGTCTGCCGCTTGCTGTGGTCGACGGCAATTGGGTGACGTCCAAGCGTACGGCCGGTCTAAGCGCCGTGGCAGCCAGGCGTCTGGCTCGGGCCGACTCAGCGTGCGTCGCGTTCATCGGATGCGGCGTTCAGGCGCGCGCTCATCTCGAGGTCCTGGCCGATCTTTTTCCGCTGCAGGAGATTCGGGCCTTTGGTCGGGGCACAGGCAATCGTGACGCACTCTGTCGGATGGCTGAGACACGTGGTCTGACCGCAGTGGCGAGCGATACCGCCAAAGAGGCGGTCGAATCTGCTGATATCGTGGTGACAACGGTCACTTTGGTGCCCGAGCCCGCTTCATTTCTGGATGCGCGTTGGCTGAAGGCCGGAGTCTTCGCGACCATGACCGATCTGGCCCTGCCCTGGCTGCCTGAAACCATGGCTGTCTTCGATCGCATCGTGATAGACGACTTGGTGCAGGAGGCGACGATGAGCAGACCGATGGTCAAGCCCGAACTCGTTGCCGGCGACTTGACGGGTTTGGTCGGCGGCGACGTGTCGGGTCGTCAAAGCGCGAGTGAGCGAACAGCTTTCACGTTCCGTGGCATGGCGGTCGGCGATCTTGCAATAGCCGGCCTGGCATTCGTACGCGCGAAAGCGATCGGCGCGCTGGACGACTAGCGTGAAGGCCCAAGGCCTGGCTCAACCTACGCCGACATACCGCCGAACCGCCGAAGGATCGGAGCGCAGTTCCTCGACATCGACCGTCTCGCGGTTGCGGCCGTTCTCGATGAAAGAGACGCGGTCGGCTACCGAGAGCACGGCATCGACGCGCTGCTCGACCAGGATCGTCGAGACGCCGAGCTCGCGTAGCTTCGCCACCGTCTCGCGGATCTTGGCGATCATCGACGGCATCAGCCCTTCGGTCGGCTCGTCGAGCAGAAGCACCTGCGGTTCCAGGCAAAGCGCGCGCGCCATGGCGAGCATCTGCTGCTCGCCGCCTGAGAGCGTGCCGGAACGTTGCCTGAGGCGTTCCCTGAGCAGCGGGAAGAGATCGAGGACGTTCTCACGCGTCGCCTTGCCCTTGGCTCGCGCCATCAGGCCGATCTCGATGTTTTCCGCCACCGTCATATCGGCGAACAATCGCCTGCCCTGCGGCACATAGGCAACGCCGGCCTTCGGCACGTCATGCGCGGCGAGCCCGGTCAGTTCCTTGCCGTCCAGCCTGATCGAGCCGGCCGCCGCCGGCACCAGCCCCATGATCGCTTTCAGCGTCGTCGTCTTGCCGGCGCCGTTGCGGCCGAACAGGCAAAGCACCTCGCCCTTGTTCAGCACGAGATCGAGGCCGTAGAGCACCTGGACCTCGCCATAGAAACAGTCGAGGCCGGAAATGGTCAGCAGCCCCCTCTCAGTCCCGGGGAGATCAGCCATGGGTCGCTCCGAGATAGGCATCCTGCACTTCAACGTCGGCGCGGATCTGCTCCGGCGTGCCTTCGGCGAGGATCTTTCCCGAATTGAAGACGGTGATGCGGTCGGCAAGCTGCATGACCACCGGCATGTTGTGCTCGATGAGCAGCACGGTGGCGCTTTTGGCGATCTCGCGGACGAGGACGATAAAATTGTCGATCTCGCTGTCGGCCAGGCCTTGCGTCGGCTCGTCAAGGATCAAGAGGCGCGGCTTCAGCGCCAACCCCATCGCGATTTCCAGCAGGCGCTGGTGGCCATAGGAAAGGTGCGCGGCCAGCGTGCCGGCGCGGTCGGCGAGGCCGATGCGCTCCAGCGCAGCCATGACACCGCTCCTCACCTGCCCCTTCGAGCGGCCGTCGGTCAGCGTGCGCTGCACCGGCAACGCGACATTGTCGAAAGCCGTGAGATTGGCGAAGACGCTGGTGATCTGGAACGTGTAGGCGACGCCGAGGCGAACCCTTTTGTAAGCCGGCATGCCGGTGATGTCGGCGCCGTCGAAGACGATCGTGCCGGAGGACGGCCGGATGCGGCCGCTGAGCAGGCTGACGAAGGTGGTCTTGCCGGCGCCGTTGGGGCCGATGATGGCGCGGATCTCGCCCGGCATCAGTGCGAAGTCGACGCCGTCGACGGCGCGCAACCCGCCGAAATGACGCGACAGGCCCTTGGTGGTGAGCAGCGGCGTCATGGCAGCCATCCCAGCCAGCGCTGGCGGATGCTGCCCAGAATGCCCTTCGGGGCAAACAGTACCAGCAGGATGAGCGCGACGCCGACGATCAGCAGATAGGCCGAGGTGAAGCCGCTGGTGATGTCGGTGACATAGTACATGAAAAGCGTGCCGATCAGCGGCCCGAGCGTCGTCGCGGCGCCGCCGAGCAGCACCCACAGCAGGGGCAGGATCGAGTACTGCACCGAAGCGAAACTCGAGCCGATATAGCCGAACAGCAGCGCATAGGCCGCGCCGGATGCAGCGCAGATCGTGCCGGAGAGGACCACGGCGGCGAGCTTGTTGGCGACCGTGTCGTAGCCCAGCATCCTGGTGCGCTCCTCGTTCTCGCGGATGGCGACCAGCACGCGGCCGAAGCGGGAGCGGACGACGGCAAGCGTGATGAACAGCACGACCGAGAACAGCGCCAGCGCACTCATGTAGCGCACGGTCGGGTTGGTGAGGTCGAACGATGTGCTGCCGAAATTCAACGCGCGCGACGTTTGCTGGATGACCAGGCCCTGGTCGCCGCCGGTCCAGGCGGCGAAATAGAGGATGAGCAGATAGAAGACCTGCGCGAACATCATGGTGACGATCATGAACGCCACACCAGAGGTGCGCAGCGCGAGCAGGCCGATGACCAGGGCAAGCAGCGCGCCGCAGGCCACACCGGCAATGAAGCTTTCCGGCACGCCCCAGCCCAGATGGTACACCGTCAGCCCGGCGCCGTAGAGGCCGGCCGAGAAGAACATGGCATGGCCGAGGCTGAGCAGGCCGACATAGCCGAAGAGCAGATTGTAGCCCATGGCGAAGACGGCGAGCGTCATGATGCGGGCGAAAAGCCCCTGGTGGTAGTCAGGCAGGACGAAGTTCAGGACGAACAAAAGCGCGATGATCCCGATATGCGGGGCGTAGGTCTTTGCCAGCGAAACATCCTTCATCGCTGAGTGGTCCCAAACAACCCTTGAGGCCGGAACACCAGCACCATGGCGACGACCAGCGTGGCGATGATCTTGGCCAAAGTCGGCGAGAAGAACATCGAGATGATGCCGTCGGAAAGACCGATCAGGATGGCGGCGACCACGGTGCCACGCAGCGAGCCCAGCCCACCGATGATGACGACGATGAAGGACAGGAGCAACGGATCCTGTCCCATCAGGTAATGCGCCTGGCTGATCGGCACGATCAGCACCGCGGCGATCGCCGCCAGCATGGCGCCGATGGCGAAGACGCCGGCATAGACGCGCTCGACCGGAATGCCGAAGGCCTGCGCGGTCTCGCGATCGTACTGCGTGGCGCGCATGATCAGGCCGATCTTGGTGCGCGTCAGCACCAGCCAGGTCAGCACGAGGAGAATGGCGGAGGCCGCGACCACCGACAGCTTGTAGCCGGAATAGCCGAACCATGGCAGGAGGATGCGGTAGCTGAAAGGCGGCTCGACCGGGCGCGCCTCCGGCCCGTAGAAGGTCAGCGCCAGTTGCTGGATGATGTAGAGCATGCCGATGGTGGCGACGATGGTGCTTTCGGGATTGTAGTTCAGCCGGCGCAGCACAAGCCATTCAGCAAGAAACGCGACCAGCCCGACCAGCAAGGGCGCGATCACCAGCGCGGCAACGAAGCCGACCGCCGGATGGCCCGAGATCGCCGTCGAGACCGCCCAGGCAAGCACCGCGCCCAGCATGAAGAACTCGCCGTGGGCGACATTGACGATGCGCATGACGCCGAAGACCAGCGACAGGCCGAGCGCCGTCAGCGCCAGCACGGCGGACGTGACGAGGCCTTCGAGGGCGGCTAGGAGGAGGTGGGGTCCGAAGTGCATGGATTACACACAGGTTGGCGCCAAGTGCACCCCCCTCTGCCCTGCCGGGCATCTCCCCCTCAAGGGGGGAGATTGGATGTCACGGCCGCCTTCGCAAATGGCGAACGTCGCAGAATGAGTGCCGGCGCGCGAGCTGCCGATCTCCCCCCTTGAGGGGGAGATGTCCGGCAGGACAGAGGGGGGTGGC
The DNA here is from genome assembly GCF_003998155.1 of Mesorhizobium sp. M1E.F.Ca.ET.063.01.1.1. NCBI lineage: Bacteria > Pseudomonadati > Pseudomonadota > Alphaproteobacteria > Hyphomicrobiales > Phyllobacteriaceae > Mesorhizobium > Mesorhizobium sp. M1E.F.Ca.ET.063.01.1.1. The sequence goes on along the minus strand of NZ_RZSC01000009.1, from coordinate 12,986 downwards.
TTGGCGCCCACGCTTTGCTGGTAGGGCAAGCCTAGAGCGCCTGCGCCGTGTAATCCCCTTCCGGCTCGTAGAGGCCGTCCTCGATCTTGGTCTTGTGGACGACCTTCAGCTTGCCGCCTTCGACCTTGGAGATGTTCTGGATGCCGAAGCACTGGTGGATCTTGCCGTTGAACGTCTTGGGGCCTTGCGGATGCTCCGGCCCTTCGGCGAATTCTTTCAGCGCCTCGGTGGCCTCGACCAGCTTGGCGCGGTCTTCCGGCCCCTTGTAGCCGGCATCCTCCATCGCCTTCTTGACGACGTAGAGCGTTTCCCAGCAGCCGAACATGTGCGAGGCGGTGGAAATGTCCTTCGGGTCGCCGACGGCGGCGCCATTGTCGTCGATGCCGACGGCGGCGCGATAGGCTTTCTGGGCGGCGGAATCGTCAGGCTGCGCGTAGCGCGGCGAGCCTTCCCAGAAATGGCTGCCGTCGAGGAATTCGAGGCCGGGGCTGTTGATGTCGACGGCCTCGAGCGAGTCCATGAAGCCGAAGAGCTGCGGCCTTTGCGAGCCGTAGAACTCACCGAGCTCCTTGACGAAGGTGAGCACGGCCGGGCCGACCATGACGTGGTAGATGACTTCGGTCTCGGCCGGAATCTGGGGGAAGTACTTGGTGAAGGACGACTCCGTCGGCGGGATGGCGATCTGAGCGATGACGTCGGCCCCTTGCGCCTTCAGCGCCGGCGGCAGGTAATCGCGATGGTCGTAGCCGAAGGCGAAGTCGGGGAAGATCTGCGTCACCTTCTTGCCGGCGTTCGCCGCAATCCACGGCGCCATCGACTTGATCTGGCTCTTCACGTCGGTGATGCCGGGCTGGAAGACGTAGCGGTTGAGCTTGGTCGAGGCGACATGATGGCCTTCGCTGACCACGAAATAGGGGATCTTGTTCTCGCCGGCGGCGGGCGCCGAGCCGATCACGACGTGCGAGAACAGCGTGCCGAAGACGATGTCGGTCTTGTGCTGCTTGGCAAACTTGCCGACAACCTCGGCGCCGCGCGCGGGATCGGTGCCGTCATCCTCGATCACCAGCTCGACCTTGCGGCCGTTGATGCCGCCGGCGCCGTTGATCGCCTTGACCGCGGCAGCGCTCGTCTTGTCGTACCAGCGACCGTAAGCGGCGCCGATGCCGGTGCGGTGCAACTGAAAGCCGATCCTGATCGGCGCCGAGCTCTGCGCCTGGCTGTAGCGAACGAAGCCTGGGGCCAGCGCAAGGCCGGCACCAGCGGCCATGCCCTTCAGCGCGGTGCGGCGCGTAAGAGTGGTCTTGGAGAGGTCGAAAAATCCGTTCTTGTCAGCCATGTCCGTTCCCCTGTTTTTTCAGTCTTGACCAGCGATAAGGCGGCTCGCTCCTCCTTGCTCGGAGGACGCGAAAATTGCATGTGTACAAACTAAATCACCAAAGCCGTGACCTGGCAAGCGAGCTTCCCCGGGGACACTCTCACCCAGCGGTCGGCGTGGCAAGCAGCCACAGGCCGAAGATCGTGTAGGCGATCATCAGAAGCGTCAACGGAAGCTGGCTGAGCGCCGCGCGAGAGGCTTGCGAATGCAGCCGCGCAGCGAGGCCATGCGCGACGAGCACGGCCAGCACATGACCGCCGATGATGACGCCGGCCTGCAGATTCCACAGCCACCAGGCCGACCCGGCGCCGGCCGCGACGCCCACCTCGACCAACCTGTCTGCGGTGCCGAACAGGTTCCAGCCAAGGCCGAAGGGATCGGAAAAGGCGACCAGCGCGTACTGGCCGTCGACGAGCAGCACCGTCAGGTAATGCGCGATATGATAGGCGAGCGCGATCGGCACGATCGACCACACGAGCAGGCCGGCGGCCTTGCCAAACGAATGCTCGTAACCGGCAAGGCGCTGGCCGAGAAAGACGGCGAGCGCGAACACCGCCGCGAGCAGGACGAAGGTGAGGACGAGGCCGAAGCTGCCGATGCCGATCAGCGCGGTGCGGCCCGGAAATTCCAGCGGATTGACGCCGAACAGGCCGAGCCAGAAGAAGGTCTTCGACAAGCCGTCGAAGGATACCGAAGACAGCGCCAGCAGAAGGAATGCCGTGCCGCTTGGCGGCAACGGTTCGGCGGCAAGCAGCCTGGCACCCGGCCAGCAGAGGCTGAGCCTGCCCTCGTCGCGCTGGAAGGGCGCGAAGCGGGCGACCATGGAAAAGCAGATGCCGAGGAATTCGCCGCGCCGGCTCCAGTCCTCGTAGCCGAAGGCGAGCATGGCGACAAAGCTGACCAGCCAGTAGAGGCCGGCGGCGAGAGCCAGGCGGGACGGATCATCGGGCGCCGGGTCGATAAGCTCGAACCAGGCGAAGGCGAAGAACAGCGCGAAGGCCGGCCAGAAGCCGAACCATTTGGGCAGGAGCGACCGCTGCGTCTCGTCACTACGCCTGCCTGCCAGACGGCTCACGATGCGCCAAGGCCCAAACCACGGGTTGAGCCACGACCAGAGGTCGCCGAACACGCCCTGCAACAGCGTGAAGCCGGCCCACAGCAGCGTCCAGATCGCCAGCGGGAGCGGATTGGAGAGGGGATCGCGGCTGCCGGAGATGCCGGCGGCGATGAGAAGCGCAAAGCCGGCAAAGGAAAGCAGGCTGATGATAGTGCGTGAGCCGTCGCCGAAGGTGAACAGGGAGAGGCGCCGTCGCCAGAAACTGCCGAGGGCTGCCGGCGGCAGCAGCGCCAGAACGAGGAAGCTGACGGCCACGGCAAAAGCACCGCCGGCGATGTAGTAGCCGGTTGGAAGGAGCAAGACATGGCCGCGATCGGAGGCGTGGGCGAAGGCTGGGGTTGGGAGGAGAACGAGGGCGAAGGAGACAGGGGCCAATCTGCAAAGGTGGCGCTCTATGGCGCCCCCCTCTGTCCTGCCGGACATCTCCCCCTCAAGGGGGGAGATTGGCAGCTTCTCTGCCGGCGCTTCCCCTGCAAAGCTGAAGATTGGCGAAGGTGGAGATGACAGGATAATCTCCCCCCTTGAGGGGGAGATGTCCGGCAGGACAGAGGGGGGCGCGAAGGAACTCAGCCTATCCAACTTTGCCGTCTCGCAAGGCGATGCCGAAGAACCGGCAGCGTCGTCACACCTTGACCAACTGCCTCACCCGATCCTTCTCGCCAAAAATCCTGAGATACCTTTTGATCTCCTTCTCGTCCCCCGTCGCCTTGGCGGGATTGTCGGAGAGCTTCACCGCGGGTCGGCCATTGGCTTCGCTGACCTTGCAGACCAGCGAGATGGCGTCGAGGCTGTTGGTTTCGGTCGGCGCGCAGCCCTCGAAATCATTGGTCAGGTTGGTGCCCCAGCCGAAGGACATGCGCACCTTGCCCTTGAAGTGACGATAGGTCTCCTCGATGGTCTCGACCTCGAGCCCGTCGGAGAAGATGAGAAGCTTCTGCTTCGGGTCCTTGCCCTTCTCGCGCCACCAGGAGAGGATCTTCTCGCCGCCTTCGATCGGCGGCGCGCTGTCGGGGCGGAAGCCGGTCCAGTCGGCGATCCAGTCCGGCGCGTCGCGCAAGAACGCAGCCGTGCCGAAGGTGTCGGGCAGCACGATCAGGAGGTTGCCGCCATAGTAGCGCTGCCAGTCCTGCAGCACCTTGTACGGCGCCTCCCGCAGCTCCTTCTCGGAATTGGCGAGCGCAGCGAACACCATCGGCAGTTCATGCGCATTGGTGCCGAGCGCCTCGAGGTCGTTGTCCATCGCCAAAAGCACGTTGGACGTGCCGGTGAAGGCCTCGCCGATGCCTTCCTTCAGCGCCTCGACGCACCAGCGCTGCCAGAGGAAAGAGTGGCGGCGGCGGGTGCCAAAATCGGAAATGCGGATGCCGGGCAAGGCCTTCAGGCGCTCGGTCTTGTCCCACATCTTGGCCTTGGCGCGGGCATAGAGCACGTCGAGCGCGAACGGTCCGAAGGAGCGCATGGCGGCGCGCGAGCGCAACTCGTTGATGATGGCAAGCGCCGGGATCTCCCAGAGCGTCGTGTACATCCAGGGGCCGCTGAAGGAGAGCTCGTATTGGCCGTCGCGTTTGGAGAGCTCGTAGCCGGGCAAGCGGAAGTCTTCCAGCCAGGCGAGGAATTCCGGCTCGAATATCTGCTTGCGGCCATAAAAGGTGTTGCCGCCCAGCCAGATCATCTCCTTCTTGGAAAAGCGGAGCGTGCGGGCGTGATCGAGCTGCTCGCGCAATTCGCCTTCATCGATCTCGTCGCCCAGGCGAACCGACGTCGTGCGATTGATCAGCGAGAAAGTGGCGTCGACCTTGGGATACATGCCCCAGATCATCTGCAGCATCAGAAGCTTGTAGAAGTCCGTGTCCAGCAGGCTGCGGACGATCGGATCGAGCTTCCAGGTGTGGTTATAGACGCGCCGCGCTATATCGGTCTTTGCCATACTTGCTGCCGCCTTCGTTGCTCGCTCTAGATTTGTTCCAGGCAATTCCGGACGGAAAACTGCCCGCGCACTTTTCCTGGAACGGCTTTAGCCACAAGCCTCTTAGCATCGAATTTCCGAAAGTTCTGCCCGGTTTGGGAGCTGGCCCGACAAAAAGCAGCTATGCAAGTCCAGTCATCACGACGCTGCCCTGGCGCCGATCACCTTGAGCGACGGGCGTTTCCTGCGGCTCGGCACACGGCCAGCCACGGGCGCATCGGCCCGACCCTCGTCCCGCTCCTTCTCGGCGAACAGCCAGTCGATGAAGAGCTGGACGATCGGCGCCGAGCGCATCTCGTTGCGGCAGACGACATAGAAGTCGTCGACCGCCGGCACCGACAGCGTGAAGGGCGCGACGAGCATGCCCCTGGCGAGCAAGGCGCGCGCTGTCACTGAGTCGCCGAGTGCCACGCCGTGGCCATGGACTGCCGCCTCAGTCGCCATGCGCGCGTCGCCGAGATGGTGGCGGCGGCCACGCTCCAGATCGAGCGCGTCGGCGGCGGCCAGCCAGGTGTGCCACTCACGGCCGTCGTCGCCATGCAGGAAGACGTGATCGGCAAGATCGCGGACGCTGCGGATCGGCCGGTTGTTGATCAGCGTCGGGCTGACCACCGGAAACAGTTCGAGGCCCGACCATTTGCGTATCCAGCAGTCGCTCCAACTGCCGTCGCCGTAATGCACGCAGACGTCGATATGCGGGGCGCGAATATCCCTGGCGTCGTTGGACGGGGTCAGCGTGAGTTGGATGTCCGGATATTGCGCGGTGAAGGAGCCGAGCCGCGGCGTCATCCACAACAAGAGCAGCGCCGGCACGCAGGAGACCGACAATGCCCCGGCGCTTGCCGGCCTCGTCATGCGCTGGGTGGCGGCGGCGATGCCGTCGAAGGCGGCCGAAACCGCCGGCAGGAACTCGGCGCCGTGCGGCGTCAGCTTCACGCGCTGGCCGGTGCGCTCGAAGAGTTTCACGCCGAGCGACTGCTCGAGCGCCTTGATCTGGTGGCTGACGGCGCCGTGGGTGACGTTGAGCTCGCCCGCCGCCTTGGTCAGCGAAGCGTGGCGCGCCGTCGCCTCGAAGGCGCGAAGCGGGTTCAGCGGCGGCAGGCGTTTGGCCACGGACAACTCCACAAGTTTGTGAGTTTTTCTCACAGTGATGACCCTAACAATATCAATTGATTTTTCAAAGCAGCTGCCCGACACTTTTGCCCGGAACAGCTTCAAGAGACGTGAAATCCGCAAGGCTAGCCGGCGGGCAACGATCCAGCTGGCTTGGCAATTGTCCGTGCGGGCAGCGCTGCAAGCAGTCACAGAGGAGGACCGGACATGGGTTACGATCGCGGCAAGCTCGAAGCGTTGCGCCGCAAATATGGCGAGAGCCATGGCGGCGAGATGTTCGACCCGAAATTCCGCAAGGTCGCCGACAAGATCTTCAACAAGTCAGGCACGCGGCTGGCGCCCTATTCCGGCATCCCGACCTTCCTCGCAGCGCCCTACCGGCAGGTGGCCGCCGAAAATCCCGATTTCGGCGACCTGCAGGTGGCGATGATCGGCGTGCCGATGGACCTCGGCGTCACCAACCGACCCGGCGCGCGCTTCGGACCGCGGGCGCTGCGCGCCATCGAGCGCATCGGCCCCTACAACCATGTGCTGGAATGCGCGCCGACGCACGAGCTTCGCGTCGCCGATATCGGCGACACACCGTTCCGCAGCCGCTACCGGCTGGAGATCAGCCACGAGGACATCGAAAAGCGCACCAATCAGATCGTCGACGCCGGCGTGCTGCCGCTTTCGGTCGGCGGCGACCATTCGATCAGCCATCCGATCCTGAAGGCCGTCGGCAAAAAGGCGCCGGTCGGCTTGATCCATATCGACGCCCACTGCGACACCAGCGGCCTGTTCGACATGACCAAGTTCCACCACGGCGGACCGTTCCGCAACGCGGTGCTGGACGGCGTGCTCGATCCCACCCGCACGATCCAGATCGGCATTCGCGGCTCGGCCGAATATCTGTGGGAGTTCACCTATGAATCCGGCATGACCGTCGTGCACGCCGAGGAGGTGACCGGCTTCGGCGTCCCCGCCATCATCGAGAAGGCGCGCAAAATCGTCGGCGACGGCCCGACCTACATTTCCTTCGACGTCGACAGCATCGATCCGGCCTTCGCGCCGGGCACCGGGACACCGGAAGTCGGGGGGCTGACGACGCGCGAGGTACTCGAGCTGCTGCGCGGCCTGAAAGGTCTCAACATCGTCGGCGGCGACGTCGTCGAGGTGGCGCCGCAATATGACTCGACCACCAACACCGCCCATGTCGGCGCGCAGGTGCTGTTCGAGATTCTCAGCCTCATGGTGTTCAGCCCGGCAATCAAGAAGGGCTGACGTCTGTTTATTTTCACGCAATTCCGGACGGAAGCTATGGCGAAGTCTCCAAGCCTAAACCGCGTCTCACTTTTCCTGGAATTGCTCTAACCAACACGGCCGCCGCGCTGGAGCCGGCGGCCGGTTTCAATAACAAGCTTCCAGCAGGGGAACTATAATGACACTTCGCAATGCACTGAAATCCGCCATCGCGGCAGCCATGATGCTCGCCGCCGCCGGCCTCGCCACGCAGGCGAGAGCCGACGCGGTCGACGACATCACCAAGGCCGGCGCGATCAATGTCGGCATCTTCTCGGACTTCCCGCCCTTCTCCTCGGCCAGCGCCGACATGAGCATCAAGGGCTATGACATCGACGTCGCGCAGGCGATCGCCGATTCCTTGAAGGTGAAGCTCAACCTCGTCAGCGTCACCGGCCAGAACCGCATCCCGTATCTCACCGACAAGCGCGTCGACATCCTGATGAGCGTCGGCTACTCGAAGGAGCGTGAGCAGGTGATCGACTTCGCCGCCGCCTACGCGCCCTACTACATCGCCGTCATCGGCCCGGCCGAGCTCGCCGTCAAAGGCAAGGATGACCTCGCCGACAAGTCGATCGCCGTCAACCGCGGCACGCTGGAGGATACCTCTCTGACCGAGGCGGCACCTTCTTCGGCCGACATCCGCCGCTTCGACAACTACAATTCCGTCATCCAGGCCTTCATCTCCGGCCAGACCCAACTGATGGTCGTTGGCAACGACGTCGGCGCGCAGGTGCTGGCCAAGCAGGAAGCGCTGAAGCCGGAGCAGAAGTTCCAGTTGCTCACCTCGCCCTCGCATATCGGCCTCAACAAGAACGAGGACCGGCTGAAGAAGGCGGTGAACGACGCCGTCGCCAAGATGCTGGCCGACGGCAAGCTGGACGAGAGCTCGAAGGCCTGGCTGAAGACGCCGCTTAATCCCGACAACCTCAAGGATTGATCTCCCGAGCGGTTCAGCGCCGCAAGAAGAGCTGAACCGCTCCCGCACTTGTTTCCTGCGCTACGCGCTTTCCAACAAGGCCAATCGCTATGGGCTACAGCCTCGACTTCGGCTGGCTTGCGGGTGCCGTGGGCGCGATCGCGCGCGGCGCGGCGACGACGGTCCTGCTGATCGTCGTCACCACGCTGGCGGGGACCTTGCTGAGCATCCTCGGCGCCGCCGGCAAACGAAATGGCCCGAAGCCGCTCCGGATGGCGATCGCCGCCTATGTCGAGGTGATGCGCAACACACCGTTCCTGGTGCAGCTCTTCTTCATCTTCTTCGGGCTGCCCAGCCTCGGCGTCAGGCTCGATCCGATCCTTGCCGCGATGCTGGCGATGACGCTCAACATGGCGGCCTACACGATCGAAATCGTCGGCGCCGGTCTCGACGCCGTGCCGCGCGGACAGACTGAAGCGGCGCTTGCGCTCGGCCTCAGGCCTCGCCAGGTCTTCATCAAGATCGTGCTGCCGCAGGCGCTGAAGGTGATCTATCCGGCGCTGACCAGCCAGATCGTCATCATGATGCTGGAATCGGCCGTCGTGTCGCAGATCGCGGTGCGCGAGCTGACCTATGAGGCCGATATGCTGCAGGCGCGGACCTTCCGCGCCTTCGAGACCTATCTGGTGGTGACCCTGGTCTATCTCGGCCTGTCGATGGGACTGCGCCGGCTGCTGGTCAGCGGCGGGCGCCGCGCACTCGGAGCCGGCGTGTCATGATCGAATTCACCTTCTGGGACATAGTGCGCAACCTTCTGCTTGCCGCCCGCTGGACGGTGCTTTTATCGCTGGCCGCCTTCGTCGGCGGCGCGCTGGTCGGGCTCATCGTGCTGTTCTTCCGCATAGCCAAGAACAAATGGATCAAGCGGATCGCTTCCGGCTACATCGCGCTGTTCCAGGGAACGCCGCTGCTGATGCAGCTCTTTTTGATGGTCTTCGGCCTGCCGATGCTCGGGCTGCGCATCGAGCCGTGGACGGCGGCGATGCTGGGGCTGACCTTCTTCGCCAGCGCCTATCTCGCCGAGATCTGGCGCAGCGGCGTCGATGCGCTGCCGCGCGGCCAATGGGACGCCGGCGCCAGCCTCGGGCTGCACTATCTGCAGGAGCTCAGGCTGATCATCCTGCCGCAGGCCTTCGCGATCACGCGCGCGCCGACCGTCGGCTTCCTGGTGCAGCTCATCAAATCGACGGCGCTGACCTCGATCATCGGCTTCGAGGAACTGGTGAGGACCTCCAACGCCATCAACAATGCGACCTTCGAGCCGTTCACCGTCTATGGGCTGGTGGCGCTGATCTTCTTCGTCATGTGCTTCCCGCTGACGCAATATGCACGGCGGCTCGAGCGCGCGGCAGTTCGCTGAGCTACGAGCACATCGCGCTGATGCGGCGGTGTGATACGCCACGTTGCCTTGCACGATATGAGCAAACCCCGCCAACGGGCCGACAATTGTTACACGCATCCGTGCCGGTTGAACTGAGGATGGGTTGCCCTACAGCCTTTCACGGAAACGCCGAACCGCTCCGCCTCTTTGTTTCTACGCAATTCCTGACGGAAAACCGCCACGCACTTTTCCTGGAATTGCTCTAAGCCGTAGCTACAAGAGTCGGAAACGCGCGCGATATTCGCTTGGAGTGATTGCGGACGATCTGAGCATCGCCCTGCGCAGGCTCTGCTCGTCCCCCAGACCAACAAGGCGCGCGATCCCCTTGAGCGGGAGTTTGCCGTCTTCCAGGGCACGCTTGGCAGCTTCCAGTCTCAATTGCTCGACGAACTTGGCGGGCGTCCGACCGGTTTCTTGCACGAACCTGCGCGCGAGCGTCCTTGGCGACATGGAGGCTTTGCACGCAAGTGCGTCCACCGAGAGTTCTTCATGAAGATTGCTCGATATCCACGTGATGAGGTCGGCAATCGATCCATCAGCCCGGGTCTGCGCCTCGAACGCCGTGCTGAACTGCTCCTGATTGCCTGGGCGATTGAGATAGACGACGAGGGTCCGCGCAACGTCCATTGCGACCGGTCGTCCGAGGTCTTCCTCGATCAATGCCAGAGCAAGGTCGATCCCGGCGGTCACGCCGGCAGACGTCCAAAGGTTTCCGTCCTTGATGTAGATCGGCCCGCGCTTGACTTTGGCCGCCGGACGGATTTGAGCCAGTTCGTCCAGCCAACGCCAATGGGTGGTGATTGTCTTGCCATCGGCAAGTCCGGCTTCCGCGAGAGCAAAGGCGCCGGTGCAGGCCGAACAGAGCCGGCGCATGCTCGAAGCCCGCGTGCGCAGCCATTCTAGAAATGCGTCCGAGCCGGCGGGAAGGCGACCGCCGCCGCACCCGACCACGATCAGCGTGTCGATCACCTGACCGTCCAACGCCCCCACCGGTTCCGTCGCTATCGGAAGTCCACTCCGCGTGGCGACGGGACCGCCCGACTCGGACAGTATGCGCGTTAGATAGGGATCCCGGCCACCCATCGAAGGATGTGCGCGTGCCACCGTGAAGGCTTCGAGCGGGCCGATAAGGTCGAGCGCGACCATATCGCCGATGAGCACAAAGGCGACGCACCTAGGTTCCGGCGGCGCGATAGACCTGCCTTCATCCATTGGCAGAATTTGATGGAACATTGTCATTCCGTCAACTCGCCAGGCGCCTATGTTGGGAATAGCAACGTGCGAAGCCCAGCAGTTGCGAGACCCTCCGGCAAGCGTCCTGCAGTCGCGTTTGTCCAAGTCAAGCGGAGAGAAAAGATGGAATTCAAGCGCATCGTAACGGGACAGGACCGGGACGGACGAGCCCGCTTCCTTTACAATTTTGTCGAGCCCCACCGCGAAGTCTTCATGCACGTGCCCGGTTTGGTGGTGTCGACCCTCTGGGCAACCGAAAACGAGCCTGCCATACCGGGGAAAGTAACGGATCCGGTCCCGTCGATAACCTCCCTCGTAGCGGCGCCGGGCGAGACCCGGTTCATGAAGGTCGTCTTCCCGCCCGACAGCGTTCTGGAAACCATCAATGACTGGGGCGCCGCGGGTGCCGAATACGCCAGCAGACTGCCCGGCCTCGCCGAGACCTTCGAACCGGAGCACCCCGGAATGCACACAACGCAAACCATCGACTACATCGTCCTGTTGTCGGGAGAGCTTTGGCTGGAACTGGACGATAACGAGGAACGTCATCTCACGCCCGGCGATGTCGTCGTACAGAACGGCACGCGTCATGCCTGGCGTAACCGGGGAACGGAACCCGCTACGATATTCTCGGTTATGGTCGGGGCTGATCCGGAACGGGCATGAAGCGGAGGTGATTGCATACCAGACAGAGAATTCGCTCCGATCGCCGGCATGCGCCCGATCGAGAAACTCGATGAGAGTGCGATCGATCTCGTGCCGATTTGTGGCCACCGCGCTTTCGGCGCTTTGAGCGCCGCCTTCGGCATCCGGATCATCGTCAACAGCTGAGGAGAGCGCCATGCCCGACCACAAGCACGCCGCTACGCACACGACAACGCATGCCCGCCAGCCGATCTCAGGCGAGACAAGGTTGCGTGCGGCCGATCAACCGATCGTCACCACGCAAGAGCTTCCTTCCGCCGTCCCGCTCATGGCACTTTCGACCGGCTTCTGGGCTTTCAAGACCCTGGCTGCAGCACACGAGCTGGGCCTGTTCAGTCACCTTGCCGGCGGTGCCGGCACAACGGTTGCGGAGCTGGCGGAGGCGACCGGTCTCAATCCGCGCCCGGCCGAGATGCTGTTGACCGGCTGCGCTGCGCTCGGGCTTCTGGAGAAAGCGGACGGCCGTTATCGCAATACGCCCCTAAGCGAAGCCTATCTCGTGCGCGGGAAGCCGTATTACTTCGGTGGCTTCGTGCAGATGGCCGACAAGCGGCTCTATCCGGGCTGGGGCAGACTTGCCGAGGCGCTGCGCACCAACCGGCCAACCACGTGGGACCCGGCAGTGCAATCCTCGATGTTTGACGGCGAGGATCCGACGACGCTGGCACTCTTCTGGGAGGCGATGCATTCGCTCTCCACGATGACCGCGCGCAAGCTCGGCGAAGCCGTGGATCTCGGTCAATTCCGCCACCTTCTGGATATCGGCGGCGGATCGGGCGCGTACGACATCGAGCTTTGCAAACAGTATGGGGCACTGCGTGCGACCGTGTTTGACTTGCCGCATGTGGCCGCGATCGCCGCGGGAAAAATCGCCGAGGCCGGCTTGACCGACCGTATCGAGACCGCCGGCGGCGACTTCTTCGAACAGCTTCCCAGGGATCACGACGTGCATCTCCTGTCGATGATCCTGCACGATTGGGACGAGGCGAAGGACCGCACCCTCCTGCGCCGCTCCTTCGAGGCTTTGCCGAGCGGCGGTGCAGTCGTCATCAGCGAGCTTCTCGTCAATAACGAAAAGACCGGGCCGGCGCCAGCTGCGCTGATGAGCCTCAACATGCTGATCGAGACGGAAGGGCGAAACTACACGCCGGCCGAATATTCGGCGTGGCTCGAAGAAGCCGGATTCCGCAACATCGAGACGGTCTGGTTCGACGCACCCGCCGCGAACGGCGCCGTGATCGGCCGCAAACCGTAAGACGCAAAAGGCGCAGGATCGCCGGTCGATCAATGCCCGAAGGAGAGCACCGGCGCGATGCGGTCGCGCCTGAGCCAACGCACGAGCAGCAGCGCCGCCACCACGGCCAGCCCCGACGCCAGGCCGATCCAGATGCCGGCGCCGTGGAGGCCGAAATGGAAGGCGAGCAGCACGCCGAGCGGCAGGCCGACGCCCCAATAGCCGATCGCGGCATAGATCATCGGCACCTTGGTGTCGTGCAGGCCGCGCAGCATGCCGGCGGCCACCGCCTGCGCGCCATCGAAGATCTGGAACAACGCGGCAAAGACCAGGAACGACACCGCAAGCCCGATCACCCTGGCATTGCCCGGATCGGCGAGATCGATGAAGGCGCTGATCAGAAGATGCGGCCACAGGATCATCACCAGCCCCATCAGCGCCATGAAGGAGACGCCGATGACAAAGGCGGTCCAGCCGGCGCGCGAGACGCCTTCCGGATTGCCGGCGCCATGCGCAAGGCCGACCCGCACGGTGACCGCCTGGTTAAGGCCGAGCGGCACCATGAAGGAGATCGAGGCGATCTGGATGGCGATCGCATGCGC
>NZ_RZSC01000099.1:0-12998 GCF_003998155.1 Mesorhizobium sp. M1E.F.Ca.ET.063.01.1.1 | reverse complement strand
AACAAAACGAAGCCGCTCGTCCATGAGTCCAGTCTCTCGCCAAACCATCGCCGGTCCTCCCGGCAAACGAGAAAACTGTCACCCATCTAATCGGTCCATTCTGTTACCTATCTATCCGGTTCGGACAGCGGCCACCTCTCCCCCGCCTTTGGCGGGGGCGAGGAACCCAGGTATTGAAATGCTGGCGGGACAGCGCCCCCCTCTGTCGCCTTCGGCGACATCTCCCCCTCGAGGGGGGAGATTACCCCCGCTCCGGAAACATCGCCTTCAGCCCCTCGCGCGAGGCCTTCGCCACGCCGCGCTCGGTGATCAGCCCGGTGACCAGCCGCGCCGGCGTCACGTCGAAGGCGGGATTTGCGGCCGGCGTCGCGTCGGGCGAGACGCGCACCTGCGCGATCTTGCCGTCGGCCGTCTTGCCCCAGACCAGCGAAACCTCGTCACTCGCGCGCTCCTCGATCGGGATTTCGGCAAGCCCGTCGGCCACGGTCCAGTCGATGGTGGGCGAGGGCAGCGCGACATAGAAGGGCACTTCATTGTCAGCGGCGGCTAAAGCCTTGAGATAGGTGCCGATCTTGTTGCAGACGTCGCCATTGGCGGTGGTGCGGTCGGTGCCGACGATCACCATGTCGATGTCGCCATGCTGCATCAAATGGCCGCCGGCATTGTCGACGATGAGCGTATGAGGCACGCCGTGACCGGTCATTTCCCAGGCGGTCAACTGGGCGCCCTGGTTGCGCGGCCTCGTCTCGTCGACATAGACATGCACCGGAATGCCAGCTTCGGTCGCCAGATAGATCGGCGCCGTCGCGGTGCCGTAGTCGACTGTCGCCAGCCAACCGGCATTGCAATGGGTGAGGATGTTGACGCTCTCGCCCGGCTTCTTGCGCGCCGCGATTTGCCTGATGATGGCAAGCCCGTTCTCGCCGATGGCGCGGTTGAGCTCGACATCCTCGTCGGCGATCTCGGCGGCACGGCGATAGGCAGCCGCGGCGCGCTCTCCTGGCGCCAGCGGCTTCAGGAAGCGCCGCATCTCGTCCAGCGCCCAGCGCAGGTTGATCGCCGTCGGTCGCGTCTTGTGCAGCGTCTGCCACACCGTGTCGAGCGCTTCGTCCGAGGCATCGTCGGTCATCTGGATGGCCACGCCATAGGCGGCGGTGACGCCGATCAGCGGCGCGCCGCGCACCCACATGTCGCGGATCGCGGTGGCGATGCCGGCCACGGTTCCGATCGTCTCGATGCGGAACTCATGCGGCAGCCAGCGCTGGTCGATGATCTCGACCGAACGCTTGTCGTCGCTCAGCCAGATGGTGCGGTAGTGGCGTTCGCCGACGTTCAAATTCTGCTCTCCTGTTCGATCAACGCGGCCAGGGTGTTGACCTCGTCGATGCTGTGGATCTGACGCCGGTTGACGGCAATGTGGCGGCCGAAGCGCAGCGCCTTGGCCTCACATCTGGCGCGCAGGTTTTCATCGGCAATGGTCTCGAAATCGGCATTGTGGGCGAGGCCGAGGATGCGCCGGTGCACCTCGATGCCGGCGAAGCCGAGCAAATCGGTCCAGATGCCGGAAAGCATGTGGTCGAGCGCCTGCTCGGAACCCAAGAGGTCGCCCTGATCCTCGAACAGGCTCTTCTGGTAGAGCATGCCGGTGCGCTCGGTGCGCCACAGATGCGAGAACTCGGCGCGGAACACGGCCCAGGTCTCGGCCGTGACCTTGAGCAGATAGGCGCGCATCGAGTCGCGGCCGCCGTTCTGCTCATGGCCGCGCTGCGAGAAGTAGGCCATCCAGAAATTGGCGAGCAGCATGCCGACATCGAAGGCGATCGGGCCGTAAAAGGCGAACTCTGGATCGATCATCCGGGTCTCGCTGTCGGTGACCATGATCGAGCCGGAATGCAGGTCGCCATGCAGCAGCGTCTCGGCATTGGCGGCGAAGGAATGTTTTAGCCGCTGCGCCTCGACCTTGAGGTCGCGGTCGGCGCGCAATTCGGCCACCAGTCCGTCGAGCTGCGGACTGGTGTGCCGGTTCATCTCGGCGTCGAAATATGGATCGGAGAACACAAGGTTCTCGGTGATGTCGCAGAGCTCGACATTGTCGGCGAATAAAGCGAGGTCGGCCTTGCGCTCTCTGGTCACCATCGACAGGTCCGAGCCGCGGAACAGCGTGCGGGCCATGAACAGGCCGATGTCGCGTGCGATGTTCGGCAGCTCGCGGCCATCGGTCAGCGCGCGCCGCAGGATGATGTGCGGCGGTGCCAGATACTCCATGACGATGAGCGCTTGGCCTTCGTCGAAATGGTAGATCGTTGGCACCGAGCCGGGCGCTCGGCGTTCTTGCCTGATCAGTGCATGATATTCGAAGAAAGAGCGCTTCAAGGGCAGCGGCCAGCTGTCGCCGACCAGCCGCACATAGGGCAGCGCCTGCTTCACCACCGCCGCGCCGTGATCTCCCTCGACGATGAAGACGAGGTTCAAATTGCCGTCGCCGACCTCGCGTACCTTCCAGCGGCTGGCATCGTTACCGATGCGCTCGGTCAGCGCCGTGGTCTCGCCAAGGCGCTTCGGCAGCGTCTCCACCGACAATGCTTCAAACTTCCCGGTCATTCTCTCCCCTCCTGCTCGTGGGTTCCGACGATAGCGGAGCCACGGCGGCGGGGCCAAGCTAGGAAGCGCTCTGGCAAATGTCAATCGTGTTGACAATTGACGAGTGAGCCCATAGCGTCACGGGTCAGGGAGGAACGAATGGGCGCAGATGCCGTGTTCCGTGTGGAGGGTCTGAGGAAATCCTTCGGCCAGAACGAGGTGCTTGGCGGCATCTCGATTGAGTTGTTTGCAGGCGAGGTCACCGTGCTGATGGGCGCCAACGGCGCCGGCAAGTCCACGCTGGTCAAGATCGTCAGCGGCGTCTATTCGCGCGACGGCGGCACGATGCGGCTCGCCGGCCGGGCCTTCGATCCCGGCACGCCGGCGGAAGCCATCCGCGCCGGCGTCGTCACCGTGCATCAAAACATCAATGACGGGGTGGTTGCCGATCTCGACGTCGCCACCAACCTGACGCTCGACCGGCTGAGCGGCAAGGGCGCGTCGCTGTTGTTCAAGCCCGCCAATGTCCGCGCCGAGGCCCGGGCCGTCGCCGATCGCATGGGGCTCGCTATCGATCTCAGGGCGCGTGTCGCTGACCTTTCGCTCGCCGACCGGCAGATGGTGGCGATTGCGCGGGCCATGGCGCACCAGCCTAAGGTGCTGATCCTCGACGAGCCGACCTCGTCGCTGTCGAGCGCCGAAGCAGACCGGCTGTTTTCGCTGATCGACCGGCTGCGCGGGCATGGTGTCGCCATCCTCTACATCTCGCACCGCATGTCCGACATCCGGCGGCTTGCCGACCGTATCGTCTCGATGCGCGACGGCGTCATCTCCGGTGTCTTCGACCAAAAGCCCCTCGACTATGAAGGCGCGGTCAACGCCATGCTCGGCCGCAAGATCCTTCTCGACCGGGTCGTCGCCAGAAATTCGGCGCGCGCGGTCTTCACCGCCGAAGGCCTGCAATTGGCGCATGGCGCCAAACCGATCTCGATGACGCTCGGCGCCGGCGAGGTGGTGGCGATCACCGGTCTGGTCGGCGTCGGCAAGACGGCGCTGGCCGAGACGCTGTTCGGCGTGCGCGAGCCGCTGGCAGGCGCCATGCACATGGACGGCAAGCCCTATGCGCCGCGATCGGCGCGCGAGGCGATTGCGGCGGGCGTCTTCCTCGTCGCCAAGGACCGCGCGATGAGCGGCATCGTCGGCGGCTTCAACGTCGAGCGCAACATCAGCCTGCCGTTCCTCAAGCGCATGTCGAGCCTCAGTGTCATGAAGCGCCGCGCCGAGCGTGCCGCCGCACGCCGCCAGATCGACGAGCTCGGCATCGTCTGCCGCTCCGAGAAGGACGAGCTTGCGGCATTATCAGGCGGCAATCAGCAGAAGGTAATGGTGGCGCGCTGGATGTCTCAGACCTCACGCCTGTTCATCCTCGACGAGCCGTTCCAGGGCGTCGACATCTCGGCAAGGCGCGACATCGCCGCCAAGCTGAGGGCAAGCGCCGACGGCCGCGCCACGCTCCTTTTCGTTACCGAGATTGACGAGGCGCTGGAGACTGCCGACCGCATCCTGGTGATGTCGGAACACACGATCGTCGGCGAGCACAGGAACGCCGATATCGACCTCGACCGGCTGCTGGCGCAGGTGGCCGGCGGGCCGCTGCACGGCACGGCGTGAGCCGAACCGATGACGAGACTTGGAGTGCATGCATGAGTTCCAGTTTGGCGGAGAGGGCAGCAGAGCGGGAGCGTTCGATGACATTGCGTGACTATGCCATCCGCTACGGCTTCATCGTCCTTTTGTTCGGCCTGATCGCCTATTTCGCGATCGCCGCCGACGGTTTCGTCTCGCCGCAGAGCGCGGTCTTCATCTTCCAGTCGGTGGCGATCACCGGCGTGCTGGCGCTCGGCGTCACCGCGACGCTTGTCGTCGGCGGCTTCGACCTGTCGATCGGCTCAGTCGCCACCAGCGCCATGATGGCGGCGTCCTATGCCATGGTGGTGCTGGAACAGAACGCCATTGTCGCCGTCATCGCGTGCCTGGTCATCGGCGTGGTCGTCGGCCTGATCAACGGCTGGCTGATCGTCTATATGCGCGTGCCGGATCTCTTGGCGACGCTTGGCATGATGTTCCTGCTCCTCGGTCTGCAACGCATCCCGACCGAAGGTCGCTCGATCGCCACCGGCATGACCATGCCCGACGGTTCGGTCGCCAACGGCAAGTTCAGCGAGGCTTTCCTGGCGCTCGGCCGCCACCGCATCGACTTCTTCATCCCGAGCCTGATCCCGGTCTCGGTGGTGGTGCTGGTCGTGCTTGCCGTGCTGATCTGGTTCTTCCTCGAATACACCCGATTCGGCCGCATGATGTATGCCGTCGGCAGCAACGAGCGGGCCGCCGAACTCGCCGGTGCGCCTGTCAAGGCATACAAAATCTGGGCCTACGTCATTTCGGGAGTTTTTGCCTCGATCGGCGGGATTTTGCTCGCCGCCCGGCTTGGACGCGGCGACATCGCCTCGGGTAATAATCTCTTGCTCGACGCTGTCGCCGCGGCGCTCATCGGCTACGCGGTGCTCGGCGCCGCCAAGCCCAACGCCTTCGGCACGGCCGTCGGGGCGGTGTTCGTCGGCGTCCTGCTGCAAGGCCTGACGATGATGAACGCCCCTTATTACACGCAGGATTTCGTCAAGGGCGCGGTGCTCGTCGTCGCCCTTGTCTTCACCTTCGCCCTTTCCGGCAGGGGCAAGAGATAGTTTCGACCGGGGCATAAACAACGGAGGAAATCGACGTGAGCATCACAAGAAGACTTTTGGGGAAGGCCGCGCTCGGCCTCGCGGGCGCGGCGCTGCTGATGCAGGGTACGGCACTGGCGGCCGACCGTCCGGCGCCATTCGACAAGCCGGGCGTCAAGATCGCGCTGGTGCGCTATCTCTCGACCGGTGACTTCTTCCAGGCCTATCTCTCCGGCGTCGAGGCGCAGGCCAAGGCGCTCGGCGTCGACCTGCGCGTGCTGGACAGCCGCCAGGACGCCGCGCTCCAGGCCGACATGGTCGACCAGGCGATCGCGCTCGGCGTGCAGGGCATCATCATCCAGCACGGCCTGACGGAATCGATGAAGGACGCCGCCCAGCGCGCGGTCGACGCCGGCATCAAGGTCGTCGCCTTCGACGTCAATGTCGAGAACCCGAAGATTCCGCAGATCGAGCAGTCGGACCGCGATCTCGCCCGCCTCGCGCTCGAGCAGGCGGTCACGGACAATGGCGATAGCTGGAAGGCCGGCTATGTCTATGTCGCCGGCATCGCGCCGCTCGACCGCCGCAACGAAACCTGGGTCGACGTGAAGAAGAAGCATTCGGGCATCAGCGAAGTGGCCATGTTCGGCACGCTCGACAACCCGATCGCCAACTCCGTCGCCAACCAGGCGCGCTCGGTGCTGCAGGCGCATCCCGACATCAAGGTGATGTTCGCGCCCTATGACGAGTTCGCCAAGGGCGTGAAGATCGCCGTCGACGAGGCGGGCCTCAACAAGGGCATCAAGATCTATTCGGCCGACATCTCGACCTCCGACATCGCCGCGATGCGCGAGCCGGACAGCGCCTGGGCAGCGACGGCCGCCACCAACCCGGCCGTCGTCGGCCAGGTCTCGGTGCGCGCGCTGGCGCAACTGCTCGCCGGCGAGGATCCCGGTCACAACGTCATCGTGCCGCCGACGCTGATCACGCAGAAAGAGCTCGTCGACAAGGACATCAAGAACATGGAGGACCTGTCGGCCAAGCTGCCGCAGTTCGCCCATGCCGATGTCGCGATGCCGGCCTGGATGCCGAACCCGAACGCGAAGTAAGCTGGTCTGAAAAGCGCTATTGGCAACATTAGAAACGTCGCGTCGCCCCTCATCCGCCTGCCGGCACCTTCTCCCCGTATAGTGACGGGGAGAAGGGGGATGGCCGAGACGCTGGCGCCTCATTCTGCAACGGCGACAAATTGGCGAAACCGTCGGTGACGGCGTGTTTTTCCCCGTCACTATACGGGGAGAAATGCCCGGCAGGGCAATGAGGGGCGGCGCCGACCGACGAAATCTGATCAGACCGCCTCGCGTGAGGCGGTTTCAACGTGGCGTGCTTTAGTGATCAGTGAAAAGAACGGCTCTCGGGCCGCTCTTTTTTTCATCCGTCCTTCAGGCCGACCGAGCGGCACGCGCCAGTCCATGCGCCACCAGCCGGTCGATGACCTCCGGATAGCTGACGCCGCTTGCCGCCATTGCCTTGGCGTACATGCTGATGTTAGTGAAGCCAGGAATGGTGTTGAGCTCGTTGACCAGGAACGTCATGTCCGGCATCAGGAAAAAGTCGACACGCGCCATGCCGTCGCAACCGACGGCTCTGAAGGCCCTTGCGGCCATGTCGCGCATGCCTTGCTCGACCTCCGGCGGCAGTTCCGCCGGCACGATCAATGCCGCGCCGTTTTCGTCGATGTACTTGGCATTGTAGTTGTAGAATCCGTGACTTTCCGCGGGCACGATCTCGCCCGGCCGCGAGACGAAGAGTTCGCCCGCGGGGTCCTCCAGCACGCTGTATTCGATCTCGCGGCCCCGAACGAATTCCTCCGCCAGCAGCTTGCGATCGTGCTGGAAGGCTTCCGCGAGCGCCCGATCGAATTCCTGGCTGGCGTTGACCTTTGCGACGCCAACCGACGAGCCTTGGCGCGCCGGTTTGATGAACAGGGGCAGGCCAAGCTGGTCCTCCAGAACGGCGAGGGAAGGCGCCGCATCCTGATCGATCGTCACCGAGCGCGCAACAGGCACCCCCGCCGCCTTCAGCAGCCGCTTGGCGATTTCCTTGTCGAGCGCCGTGGCCGAACCCAGGATGCCGCAGCCGGCAAGCGGCACTTGCGCCACTTCCGCCAGTCCCTGCACCGCGCCGTCCTCGCCATGCAGGCCGTGCAGGACGGGAAACAGTATATCGATGGCTGGCAGATCGTGCGGTGGCCCGCCGGCCGGAATGGCCAGCATCCGTCCATGCCCGCCCGGCACCAGGCAGATATCTGTGCCGCTTGACGGAGTCGCAAGCGCGCCGTCCCGGTAGCTGCTCAGCAGCCAGTGGCCCTCGCGCGTGACGAAGATCGGAACGGCATCGTACTTCGCCGGATCCAGCGCATGCATAACATTGGCCGCCGAAAGCAACGACACCTCGTGCTCGGCGGACCGCCCGCCGAACAGCACACCAATACGCAATCTTTTCGCGGCCATCGATATCTCCGCAATGGTTAGGGTTTGAGACCGACGGCGATGCCGCGCCTGGCGAAAAAGCGGTCGAAGGCGGCTAGCGGCAGCGTTACGTTCGCCTGGCGCTCCCGATCGTGGCCGGACGGGTTGTGGAAGCGGATTTCGCCGTTCGATGCTGCCGTCACCAGCACCAGATGCCCGCCCTTCGACGGCGGCTCGCGCTCGGGCCAGCGGATCCCGGGATGCACCGAGGCGATGAAGTAGCGCCATCTGGAAAGTAGTCCGGACACCATGGCCATATCAACATTCGTCATCGTCTCGGCAGAGAGGCCGAAACGTTCGCCGACGAACCTGACGAAGGGCTCGTAGATCAGCCCTTTGATCGAGCCGTCCGCCTCGTTCACGACATAGCCGCCGTAGGCCGTGCAGGCGCGGGCGAGCTCGAGCGTCGGGTGAATTTCGCCCCGCGCGGCAAGGATCATCTTCAGGCAGGCCATGCCGCAGACATTGACGGCCCAGCGCGCATAGTCCTCGATCGTATCTGCGCCGGAGTTGCGCCACAGCGGATCTCGGCACAGAGCCGACGGCCCCTCCGCCAAGAGCGGCAAAGTCATGCCAGGCGATTCCCACTGGCTGAAATAAGGCACTTCCCTGGATTGCATGCCGGCCCAGCCTTGTGTTTCGCACGCGAGGCGCAAGGCCCCTTAAAGCTGCTCGAGCAATAAGCGAAGGATTTGAGCGGATTTTGGTCAGTTACAGCAGTTTTCTAGCAGAGGTGTGAAACTGGCTTACATCCGGGGAAATGCGTCAGGACAGGAGGAGAGAGCGGTTCGTCGTTCTCGTAAGATGACGAACCGCCCCGGGAAATGTCTTTACTTCTTCAACGCAGCGCTGCTGCTATGTTGCCGCCGTCCACCGTCGTGACGTCGGCCGTGGTGCGTTCCGCGAGCGCCTGGTGCAGGAAGGCCTGCGCCACGTCGTCAGCCGTCACTTCCTGCCCGAGCAAATTGCCGGACATGTATTCCTTTTCCGACACGCCGCGCGCGCCGGAGCGGCTGGCGATCATGGCATCGGTCAACAGCCCGGAGCGGATGCGGTCGGCGTTCACCGCGTTGGCGCGGATGCCGTGGGAGCCGTAGTCCAGCGCGTATTGCCGGGACAAAAACAGCGTCGCCGCCTTTGGCAGGCCGTAGGCGCCGAACTTCGGTCCGGGATTGACCGCCTGCTTGGAGGTGTTGAAGAGGAGCACGCCGCCCGTACCCTGTTCCAGCATGATGCGCACCGCATTCTGCGCCGCCGACTGGTGGGCGAAGAAGTTGAGCTCGAAGCTCTTGCGCAGGAGCGCGTCGTCGAGCTCGCCGATCCGGCCCTCCCAGGCGGCGCCGGCATTCGAGACCAGGATGTCGACGCCGCCATAGACGGCGACGGCCTTGTCGAAGGCCGCGCGCATCTCGGCCGGGTTGGTGATGTCGGCGCCGACGCCGATCGAGTTGTTGCCGGCCGCCTTCGCCGCTTCCGCAGCCTTGGCCGGGTCGACGTCGACGATGACGGCATGCGCGCCATTGCCGGCGAACAGTTTTGCTGTCGCGGCGCCGATGGCGCCGGCGCCGCCGGTGATCAGCACCACCTGGCCGGTCAGCGGCTTCGGCTTGTTCGAGGCGAGCTTCGCCTGCTCCAGCGACCAGTATTCGAGCGGGAAGAGGTCGGCCTTGGAGAGCGGCTGGAAATTGCCGATGGCTTCCGCGCCGCGCACCGCCTCGATCCACATCTCGCCGACGTCGGAGGCGATTTTCGCATCCTTCAGCGTGCGGCCATGGCCGAACATGCCGAGGCCGGGCACCAGCGTCAGACGCGGCATCGGGTCGAGCATGGTGCGCTTGACGTCGTCCAGCGCGTCATTGGTCTCGAAATAGGCCTGATAATCCTTGGCGAAAGTCTCGACATGGCTACGGATGACGGCCTTGTAGTCGCCGAGCTTGTCGGCGTCCGGAGCCGGTATCGCCATCGGGCCGGTCTTGATGCGGATCGAAAGGTCCGGCGTCGAGACGCCGCGCCCGGCATAGTCGGCGATTCTCGCCGAGTTGATGAAATCGACGATCGCGTCGGAAGTGCGGAAATCGCTGATCATGCGATCGAAGCGGCCTTCGCCGCGCGCCACCGCCACCGCGCCGCGCAGCATCGGCGCGATGTCGCTTGGCCTGGCGAGCTTCGCCGGCAGCGCCGCCTTGGCCGCCTGCGCCTTGCCGTTCTTCGCGACATACTCCTCGGCGACGTTCACATGGTGGATCATCCGGTCGTAGGCCTGCCTGGCGTCGTCGCCGAAGGTGAAGATGCCGTGCTTGTCGAGGATCAGTCCCTCGACGGTTGGGTCGGCGTCAAAAACTTCCGCAGCGACCTTGGCGAGGTCGAAGCCTGGCTTGATGTAGGGCACATAACCCATCTTGTCGCCGAACACCGTCTTCACCAGCGCCTTGCTGTCTTCCTGGTCGACGATGGCGAGGATGGCGGTCGAATGCGTGTGGTCGACGAATTTGTGCGGCAGGAAGGCGTGCAGCAGCGTCTCGACCGACGGGTTGGGGGAGGCGGGGTCGATGAGGTTGGAGCGCTGCAGCGCCACCATGTCCTCGTCGGAGAGGCTGTCCAGCGTGCGTGCCTTGAGCAGCGTGCCCATCTTCACAGCCGGCAGGCCTTGCGGCTCGATGACGGCCATGTCCCAGCCGCTGCCCTTGACGCAGAGCACGTCCCATTCATCGCCGACGAGATCGGTGGCCTTGGTCTTGCAGGAGGTGTTGCCGCCGCCATGCAGCACCAGCCGCGGCTCGCCGCCGAGCAGCCGGGTCGTGTAGACACGCAGCGCGAGGTCGCCATCGACGCCCTTCTTCGCATAGTCGGCAACCATCTTTTCCGCGTCGGCGTCATTCCAAAGATTCTTCATTTCGTCCGTCCGATGTCCGTCTTTTTTGCTCATGAACAGAAAGCCGCGACGTCTTGATGACAGAAGCGGCGAGGGTGGTTTTCCCAGAGCATGATGCCGAAAAGTGTGAAGCGGTTTTCGGACGACATCATGCTCTATCTCTTTGATCTAGAGCCGGATGATCTCAGGTCGATTCGACCTGAGATCATCCGGCTCTAGGAGGCCTTTTTGCCGACCGCGCCGGCGTGATCGAGAAGGCGCGCGGCCATATGCGCGCCGACCACCAGATGCGTGCAGAGACCGCCGGCGATTGCCGCCAGCAGCGGCTCGAACTTCGTATCCTCCTGCACTACCATCAGCCGCTTCCCGATGGCGCGCAGCGAGGCGAGCTCGGCGGAGATGACTCGCCTGTTGTAATCGCAGTCGAGCACCTCGCCCCTGGCGTCGATGACCTGCCCGGCAATGACGCCGGCGGCGCCTTGCCTGCGCAGCGCGGCCATTTCGGCCGGCGTCAGTGCGCCGCATTTCACCAGATGGCTGTCGGCGTCGACCGCGCCGACCGAATAGAGCGCGAGATCGCAGTCGGCGATGCCGGCAAGCTGGTCGCGGATCACCGGTTCGGCGCGCAGACCGCGAGCGAGTTCCTCGGTCGACAATACAAGGGGCGCGTAGAAATTCAGGCCCTTGGCGTTCAGCCGCCGCGCGATCTCCATCGTGCACTGGTCGGGCCGGTAGGAATAGGGCGCGCCGAGATTGCCGCAGAGCTGCACCACGGTGACGTCCTGCAGGTCGGCATAGGACATGATGTCGGCGATAGTGTAGACGGTGCGACCCCAGGCGACGCCGATGCGGTCGCCCTTCTTCACCAGCTCCAGGAAGACGCTCGCCGCCAGCACTGCGATGTCGGTCGACGGGTCGGCCACATAGGCGTTCTCGGGCGCTATCCAGACGGCGTCGAGCTTGAAGGCGTCCTCAAGCCGGCGCGCCATCACATCGTCGGTGAAGAGTTGAGTCGAGGTCGAGATATTGACGATGCCGGTCTCGCGCGCCTTGCGCAGATACATGGCCACCGACGCACGTGAAATCTTGAGCTGGTTCGCCACTTCGTCCTGGCGAAGGCCGTGAGCGTAGTAGAGCCAGGCGGCCTTGTGGATGAGCTGTTCTGCCGGTCTGATCGCCATGCCGCCTCCTCGGCTGACATTAGTCACGGCTCTCGACAAAAGTCAAATCAGGGCAGATCGGTGTAATAGTCCGCCGGCACGATGCAATTGAGACAGCCATTCTAGTGGTTTCCACCTAACAGAAGAGTCCAAATTGGGATTCCCCTTTGGCGGCGTGTGTGCGAGTCTGCCGGATGCGCACAGGAATCTCGCTCACCGTTTCTTCGATTGATCGCCAGCGCCTGGCTGCACTGCTCAGGGATCGCAATGCGCCGCAGAAGCACGTCTGGCGGGCCGAAATCATCCTGCTGAGCGCCGATGGCGTCGGCACTGTCGAAATCATGCGGCAAACCGGCAAGTCCAAGACCTGCGTGTGGCGCTGGCAGGAGCGCTTCGCCGCGGAAGGTTTCGAGGGACTGTTGCGCGACAAGACGCGACCCTCGCGCATTCCGCCGCTCCGACCGGAAGTGGCCGAGCGCGTGGTGGCGCTGACATTGAAAGACTCGCCCGGCGAAACGACGCACTGGACCGCCGACATGATGGCGCAAGCAGCCGACATCAGCGCCAGCGCGGTCAGACGCATCTGGAAGGCGCACGGGCTGCAGCCGAACCGCTGGCGGCAGTTCAAGCTCTCCAGCGATCCGCAGTTCGTCGACAAGCTGCGCGACGTGGTCGGCCTTTACGTCGACCCGCCGGCGCACGCCATCGTGCTGTCGGTCGACGAGAAGAGCCAGATCCAGGCCCTCGACCGCACCCAGCCCGGCCTGCCCATGAAGAAAGGCAGGCTCGGCACCATGACCCACGACTACAAGCGCAATGGCACGACCACGCTGTTCGCCGCCCTCAACGTGCTCGACGGCACCGTCATCGGCAGGAACATGCAGCGCCACCGCCATCAGGAGTTCATTCGCTTTCTCAACACCGTCGATGCCGAGGTGCCGGCCGACAAGGCCGTTCACGTCATCCTCGACAACTACGCCGCCCATAAGCACCCTAAGGTGCGTGCCTGGCTCAACCGCCATCAGCGCTTCACCTTCCACTTCACCCCCACGTCTTGCTCCTGGCTCAACGCCGTCGAGGGCTTCTTCGCCAAGCTGTCGAAGCGACGCCTCAAGCGAGGCGTCTTTCATTC
>NZ_RZSC01000999.1:0-1781 GCF_003998155.1 Mesorhizobium sp. M1E.F.Ca.ET.063.01.1.1 | reverse complement strand
TGCCATGCTCGAGGGTGTGGCGTCGGAGATTGAGGGCAGCGCAAGGGCGCGTCATTTCGACATGCGGCACCTGCTTCGGGACGAACGTATCGAATACCTCGTCCGGGCACTTGAAACCGACCAAGACGCAGGCTCGCCGGGTGGGGCTCTGTTCGCCGAAAGTGTCGGCATCGCGCTTGCGGTGCGGCTGGTTGGTCTCGACGATCTGGAGACGGATCGAACGGTTCGGCTGTCGGATGCGCAGTTCAAACGTATCCTGGACTATATCGACGCGCATCTTTCCGAACCGCTCACGATCGATACGCTGACCCGCATCGCTAACGCCAGCAGCTCGCATCTCAGGACATGGTTCAAGGCGGCGACCGGCATGACCCTTCACCGCTATGTGCTGCGACGCCGGGTTGAGCGTGCCCGTTCCCTGATTCTGGGAAGTGACCTCAGCACCAGCGAGGTGGCCTATCTGACAGGCTTCGCGCATCAGTCGCATCTGGCGCATTGGATGCGCCGCGAGATCGGGCAGACGCCGCGCAGCTTGCGACGGGCGCGACCGGAGCAGTGACGCGAGCCATCGCATCGCCGGCCGCATCGTTCGGCGGTATTGGATCACCGGCATTGTCCTTTTTGCGTGATTGAGCCGGGGAAAGATTTCCGTCCCGGCCACACTTGTTGCATAATCGCCACAATGCGTTGCATACATCCGACGCTATGACCGACTCTAGACGGCGATATGGCTGCTGAGGCTCCAACACTGAACCAACCGCTTTTCAGCCGGGCTGGCGTACCCGACGGCCGCCGGTTGCTGGCGCTGCCGGGCGTGGTCGCGATCGTGGGCGCCATGATCACGGCGGCGATCTCGTTCGCCATCCTGGTCGGCGCGACGCCGATCGCGCCGAACGCCGACACGACCTGGGCGCTGATCGCGCTCAACGCTGTCTTCGTCCTGTTCCTGATCGCGCTCGTCGCCCGCGAGGTGCGTCGCATCGTCATGGCCCGCCGGCACGGCAGGGCAGCCTCACGGCTGCATGTGCGCATCGTCGCCATGTTCGCGCTGGTCGCCGCCATTCCGGCGATCATGGTGGCAATCATCGCCTCGATCACGCTGGATATCGGCCTCGACCGCTGGTTCGAAATCCGCACCAAGACCATCGTCAATTCCTCGCTGTCGATCGCGGATGCCTATGTCCAGGAAAACGCGCGCAACCTACAGGGCACGACCCTGTCGATGGCCTATGATCTCGACGCGTCGCGCACGCTCTATGGCCTCGATCGAAACGGCTTCCTTGACCTCATGAACAAGGAAGCCGTCGGCCGCGGGCTGGCGCATGCGGCGCTGATCAAGCCCGACGGCTCCTTCGTGATGAGCGCCAAGACCGACGCCGATTTCGCCATGCCCGAGCCGCCGCCCGGCGCTGTCGATACCGCCGCCGATGGCAAGCCCGTGCTGATCGAGCCGCGAACGCGCAACATCATGGGTGCCATCGTCAAGCTGCGCGAGATCGAGGGCCTTTACCTTTACACGATCCGGCTGGTCGACCCCGAAGTGATCCGCGCGCGCCAGATCGTCAAATCCAACACCGACGAATACCGTAACCTCGAGGACAACCGCCGCACTTCCCAGGTGGCCTTCGCGCTGCCCTATCTGTCGCTGACGCTGATCATCATCCTGTCGGCGATCTGGACCGGCATTGCGGTCGCCGACCGGCTGGTGCGGCCGATCCGCCAGTTGATCGGCGCGGCCGACGAGGTGGCGACCGGCAATCTCGATGTCGCCGTTCCCGTAC
>NZ_RZSC01000998.1:0-1783 GCF_003998155.1 Mesorhizobium sp. M1E.F.Ca.ET.063.01.1.1 | reverse complement strand
GCTGCGCATCATCGCCGCGGCGATGGAGGATTATCCGGATTTTTTCGCAAGGGGCCGAGGCTGACGCCTCATGCCGCTGCAATCGCCAGCGCGTGCCCGCGCGCGTTCTCTCGCAGCGCATCGAGGTGGATCGACTTCACTAGCCCGGCGAGATCGCCCTCGGCCGATTGCCCGCCGAGCTCCTTCAGCATCAGCCAGCTCACCTCCTGCACGCCGGCGACGCGCTTGCCATTGGCGACCTCGCGCCAGACCTTCAGCGCCCGCAGGATGATGCCATGCGTGGCGGCGGCGAGGCCGGCGCTGCGGAACAGCGCCTGCAGCGCCACGTCATGCCCGCCGGCCAAAAGTGCCCTCACCCGATGCTCGGATTGCTGGGCGAGCGCCACCAGCGCTGAGCCGAAGAAGTCGACCTTGCCATGCGCGATGGTGCGGATGATGAAGCCTGCGGTGAGATCGCCGCGCAGCCTCAGATGCTCGATCAGCGCGGCATGCTCCTCGGCGCGCGTGCCCTCGATCAATGTGACCGAAGCCTTCACGCAGGCATCGCGCATCACACGATCGGCGCGAGCGGCGCCCATCAATGCCAGCACCAGCGGCGAACCCTTCAGCGTCTCGCCAAGCTTGACCAAAAGCGTGTGCCTGCAATCGGCGGGAAGACGCGCGTCGGCGATCAGCGCCTCGCGCACAAGCGGCAGGTGACCGTGCCGCTCGGCCATGCGGCGGAAGCTCAGCGACGCGATGTGGGCGCCGCTGTTGGCGATCAGCGTGGCGCAGGCTTCCGGCTCGCCGATCTCGGCGATAGCGGCGGCAAGCGACATCGAGACGACCGGACGGTTGGCTATCAGCTTCTGGGTGGCTTTCTGGCCGCAAGCGACGCGGTCGATGAGATCGGCATCGGTAAGCAAAGGCGAACGCGCCAGCACCACTGCCGCCACTTCCGGCTGGTCGGAGGCGAGTGCTGCGATCACCTGCGGCGGCGCGTGGTGGCTCATCGACAGCGCTTCGGCGAGCGCCTGGCGGACCTTGGCGGAGACGTCGTCGAGCAGCAGTGTGAGCGCTGCCTCAGCCGCGCAGCGATCCTCGAACGGCAGGTCGGAATTGATATAGGCGCGGGCCAGCGCGCTCGCGGCTGCGGCTCGCTCGGAAACCCGCGCCGTATCGATCCATTTCAGAAAATGCGAAACAATCATGCCGACCAGCTACGCCCTTGCCGGAACGTTCCCGGCCCCGCTGGGAACGTTAGGCTGGAAATGGTTTACGAACGGTTCACCATGTTTCTTAACCGGCTTGATGGAGCCGCGACCAACGCCTATCAAGCAAGGATAAGCAGAGGAGATCGACAATGGCCGGGCTTTATCTGGAGGAGTTCGTCGTCGGCCATGTCTTCCGGCACACGCTGCGCAAGACCGTCACCGAAAGCGACAACATGCTGTTTTCGGTGATGACGCTGAACCCGCAGCCCCTGCATATCGATTTCGACTTCGCCGCCAAAAGCGAATGGGGCAAGCCGCTGGTCAATTCGCTGTTCACGCTCGGCCTGATGATCGGCATCTCGGTGAACGACATCACCGTCGGCACCACCGTCGCCAATCTCGGTATGAAGGAAACGGTGTTTCCGCATCCGGTTTTCCACGGCGACACGATCCGGGTCGAGACCACGGTCGTTTCGGTGCGCGGCTCGAAATCGAAGCCCGATCGCGGCATCGTCGAGTTCGAGCATCGCGCCTACAATCAGGCTGACGTTCTCGTCGCCAAATGTACGAGGCAGGCGATGATGATGAAG
>NZ_RZSC01000997.1:0-1784 GCF_003998155.1 Mesorhizobium sp. M1E.F.Ca.ET.063.01.1.1 | reverse complement strand
CCCGTAGATGGCCGGCCGCCGTCGAAGCTATCCTCGCCGAGCGCTTCGACACCACGCTCAACGCCAGCGATGAGCCGCTGAGTCCTGCCGCGATGACTTCCGCCTTCGCGGATTTCGACGCGATCCTGGCAACGGTCAGCGACCGCTTGCCCGTCGCGGTGTTTCCTGAGACCGCCGCCCGCACCCGCATCATCGCCAATTTCGGCGTCGGCTTCAGCCATATCGATATCGCGGCGGCTCGCGACCGCGACATCGTGGTGACCAACACGCCGGGCGTGCTGACCGATTGCACCGCCGACCTTGCGCTTAGCCTGATGTTGGCTGTCGCGCGCCGGACCGGCGAGGGCGAGCGGCAGTTGCGGGCCGGAGAGTGGCGTGGCTGGTCGCCGACCCACATGGCCGGCGCCAAGGTGTCGGGCAAGACCTTGGGTATCGTCGGCATGGGACGCATCGGCAAGGCGACGGCCAAGCGCGCGCATTTCGGCTTCGGCATGAAGATCGTGTTCTTCAATCGCTCGCCCGTCGATGACGACGAGACGCGCGCCATGGGCGCGGTGCAGATGCAGACCTTGGACGATGTGCTCGTGGCATCCGATTTCGTCTCGCTGCACTGTCCGGGCGGCGCGGAAAACCGCCATCTCATCGATGCTCGAAGCCTGCGGTCGATGCAGCGCAGCGCGGCGCCTTCCTGATCAACACGGCGCGCGGCGACGTCGTCGACCAGGATGCTCTGATCGGCGCGCTGGAAAGGCGCGAGATCGCAGGCGCGGGTCTCGACGTCTTTGCCGACGAGCCGGCCGTTCCGGAAGCGCTGAAGCGATTGGAGAACGTCGTGCTGTTGCCGCATCTCGGCAGCGCGACCGAGGAAACGCGGGTGGCGATGGGAATGAAGGTGGTGGAGAACCTGACCGCCTTCTTCGAAGGCCGCCCGGTCCCTGATCGGGTCGCCTGACGTTAATCCGGTTCAGCGCGGCGCGCTTCAAGGGCGCGGCTACGCGCTGCAATCAATGCGGACGGATCAGGAAAGCGGTTTGGAACAGAGCAGACGCATCAAATTTCGTGAGGACGAGCGCAGCCTTCTGTTGCGCCTGCTGCTTAAGGTCGCAAGCGCGCGCGCCCCCGAGATCGCCGCGGTCTTAAGCGGGCGCAGGTCGCTCGTCTCCCTCGCCCCAGAGCAGCGCATCCCGGCGCTTCAGGCGAGCGGCGTCTGGTTCCAGTTGCTGACGATTGCCGACGAGTTGCTTGCCATGCGGGCGCGTCGCGAACTCGAACAAGGCGCGGGTGCCGGCGAAGTGCCCGGATCCTTCGCCAGCGTGATCGCCCAGATGGCGGCGAACGGTCACTCTGGCGAAGAAGTCCAGGCGACGCTCGATGAGCTTTGCGTCGGCCCGACCATGACCGCCCATCCGACCGAGGCCAAACGCGTCACTGTGCTGGAGATCCACCGCCGTATCTATCGCAAGCTGACCGATCTCGACCAGCCGCGCTGGGCGCCGCGCGAGCGCGACCTGTTGGTCGCCGATCTGGAAAGCGAGATCGAGCTTCTGTGGATGACGGGCGAGCTGCGGCTGGAGCGCCCGACAGTCGAAGGCGAAATCGCCTGGAGCCTGCATTTCTTTCGCGAGGTGATCTTCGAGGCAACGCCACAGCTCTATGGCAAGCTTCAAGGCGCCTTCGAGCGCCACTATCCGGGCAAGCCGATCAGAATTCCCTCCTTCATGCGCTACGCCTCGTGGATCGGCGGCGACCGCGACGGCAATCCGAATGTGACGGCCGCGGTCACC
>NZ_RZSC01000996.1:0-1784 GCF_003998155.1 Mesorhizobium sp. M1E.F.Ca.ET.063.01.1.1 | reverse complement strand
CCTTATATGGTCGTGATCACGCTCCATGGTGATCATCTTTTCCATCATCGTGCGCCCCGCCGGCGGCAGCACGCCGCCCACGATGACATCGCCGACCTCACCCTCGGCATGACAGCCGACCACGCGAATACTGGTTCTGGTACGCATTGTTGCTCCCTGTCGACCAAAGCAATCTGGTAGATAGCGCGGATAGCTGCGCGAGTCCCGAATGACGATGGTTCTGAGGACACAGAATTCTTCGGCCGCATAGCGCCCATTCTCGCGACCGAACCCGCTCTGGCTCCGACCGGCACCTCGGACGGTGCGTTGCAGCTGCGCTCAGCAAGGCATGGCTCCATCGGCGATCTCGAGCTCCGCTCTACGTAGTTTCCCCTAGGGACATAACCGAATTTCGGCACGGCGGGATTTGGGCGATTGCTGTTGTCACGAATTCACCGGGACCACAGCCATGTACGCCCAAGCCTCCGCCAAGATCGAACTGTCGTCATACCTTCCTCATCAGAGCCCGGCGCCCATCTTTGAAGGGGCGACAACGCAGCCGGTCAGCTTCTTCCCGGCCGGCGCCGAGATTTACGCCCAGGGCGAAAAGGCCGGTGCCCTCTACCAGGTCGAATTCGGCGCCGTCCGTATCTACCGCTTGCTCGCCGACGGCCGCAGACAGATAAGCGCGTTCCACCTGGCCGGAGAAACATTCGGCTTCGAAGCCGACGCCAATCACCATTTCTTCGCCGAAGCGATCAATGCGACCGGCGTGCGCGTCTTTCGCACCCCCTCGGGCATGGACATGTCCCGCCAGCTTCTGCCCCTTGCGCTCAAGGGGCTGACCCGCGCGCAGGAACATCTTCTGGTGCTTGGCCGCCAGAACGCCATCGAGCGCGTCGCCGCATTCCTGGTCGAAATGTCCGAGCGTCAGGGTGGGTTGCGGCAGGTGGAACTGCCGATGTCGCGGATCGATATCGGAGACTATCTCGGCCTCACCATCGAAACCGTGTCGCGCGTCTTCACGCGGCTGAAGGAGAAAGGCGTCATCCGCCTGCTCAGCCTGCGCAGCATCGAAATCCTCAAGCGGGATGCGCTGCTGGCGATGGGGGAATGAGGCCCTTTTCGAGCCAATCTCCGCATCAACCTCCTGAAAGGGATGCCAATGAAAACCACACTTACCACGCACACCGGATTCCGCTTCGAAGTGCGCCGCGCACGCGCCGACGACGAGCCGCTCGTAGCCGAGTTCTTCACTCATGTGACGCCGGAGGATTTGCGCTTCCGCTTCCTCGGAGCCGTGAAGGAGGTCTCGCATGAGCGGCTGGTGGCGATGACCCGTTCAGACGATCCGCATATTCATAATTTCCTTGCATTCTCGACCGACGGGATGCTGATCGCAGTGGCGACCCTCGCCAACGATCCGGCCGACCGGCGCGGCGAAGTCGCCATCTGCATTCGCGAGGACCGCAAGCATCTCGGCGTCAGCTGGGAATTTCTCGGCTACATCGCGCGCTACGCAGACGACCATGGCATCGAGACGATCGAGTCGATCGAGAGCCGGGAAAACCGCGCCGCGATCGAGCTTGAGCGCCAGATGGGCTTCACCGTCGCACCCGACCCCAATGACTCTACACTCGTCCTGGTTCAGCGGAAGCTCGGCGCCAAGTTGCCGAGCTAGCAGGCTGTTGAAGAAGTCCACTTTCGGGCGGTGAAGTCGGCTTCGTCGCCGTTGTGAAAGCAGATTTGGCCCATGATGGAGCCGTCTGGTTGGATTTCGGCCCAGCCGTCGCCTTGGGCTTCGT
>NZ_RZSC01000995.1:0-1785 GCF_003998155.1 Mesorhizobium sp. M1E.F.Ca.ET.063.01.1.1 | reverse complement strand
ACCAAGGCTTTCACCTGCCAACTGTCGGTGTTGGCTTCGCTCGCCGTGCGGGCAGGCGTCGCGCGCGGAACGATCTCGCGCGATGAGGAGAGGCGGCTGGTGCGCGAGCTTTCCGAGGCGCCGCGCTACGCCACCCAGGTGCTCAAGCTCGACGAGCAGATCGAACGCATCTCGCGCGAGCTCTCGCGCTACAAGGACGTGCTCTATCTCGGCCGAGACACCAATTTCCCTCTGGCCATGGAAGGGGCGCTGAAGCTCAAGGAAATCTCCTACATCCATGCCGAAGGCTATGCCGGCGGCGAGCTGAAGCATGGACCGATCGCGCTGATCGACGAGAACATGCCGGTGATCGTCATCGCGCCGCATGACCGCATCTTCGAAAAGACCGTGTCGAACATGCAGGAAGTGGCGGCGCGCGGCGGCAAGATCATCCTCATCACCGACGCCAAGGGCGCCGCCCAGGCGGGCATCAAGACGATGGAGACGATCATCCTGCCCGAAGTGCCGGAGATCATCTCGCCGATCATCTATGCGCTGCCGGTCCAGATGCTCGCCTATTTCACCGCCGTGTTCATGGGCACGGATGTCGACCAGCCGCGCAATCTGGCGAAATCGGTGACGGTGGAATAGTACCGTTAGCTTGCCTCGCGCAGTTCGAAGTACGGCTGCGGATGGTCCCTTCTTTCGTCATCCACGGGCGGAGCAGGAGCGAAGCTCCTGCGCAGACCCGAGAATGACGAAGGGAAGGATGTTTCGGCTAATTCCAAACGGAAGCAGCTTCCATCTGGAACGCTGAAAGCCTCGCCTTAGCCAACCTTCTTTAAAAACTTCGCAGTTCCAAACAAGCCCGCGGTTCACTAATCTCAGCGTCGCAATCTGCGCTGCGGTGATCCTATGTCCGACGCCCTGAAGACCTCTGGCATTGCCCGGCTCAGGAACTATTTCCTGACGGGCTTCGTCGTCTGCGCGCCGCTGGCGATCACCGCCTATATCGCCTGGTCCCTCATCGGATGGGTCGATTCCTGGGTGAAGCCCTACATTCCGGCCCGCTACAATCCCGACACCTATCTGCCGTTCCCGGTCCCCGGCTTCGGGCTGATCGTGGCGCTGGTGCTCATCACGTTCATCGGCTTCATGACGGCAAACATCGTCGGCCGCGCCATTGTCAATTTCGGCGAGCGACTGCTTGGCCGAATGCCGCTGGTGCGCGGCATCTATAGCTCGCTGAAGCAGATCTTCGAGACGGTGCTGTCGAACAAGGGCGACATGTTCCGCCAGGTCGGGCTGGTCGAATATCCGCGAAAAGGAGTCTGGTCGCTGGTCTTCGTCGCCAGCGAGAAAGAAACCGAGATCAACCAGAAGCTCGACCAGGAAGGCGATCCGCTGATCGCGGTGTTCATGCCCTGCACGCCGAACCCGACCACGGGGTTCCTGATGTATGTGCTGAAATCCGAGATTGTGCTGCTCGACATGAGCATCGAGGATGGCGCCAAGCTGATCGTTTCGGCTGGCCTTGTGGCGCCGGAGGTCAAGACCAAGCTGGTGACGCTGAACGGCGAACGGATCGAGGGTCCGCTTGCCAACCCGCCAGTCGGCGCCGGGCCTCAGCCGGCCCGCAGCAAGCGCACCGCCTCGTCGCGACCGAACAGGTAAAGCAGCAGCCGAAGCGCTTCGCCGCGTTCGGACTGCAGTTCCGGATCGCGCGACAGGATCAGTCGCGCCTCGTCGCGCGCGGCTTCGAGCAGATCGGCATGGAATTCGATGCGCGCCACCTGGAAGCCGGGG
>NZ_RZSC01000994.1:0-1789 GCF_003998155.1 Mesorhizobium sp. M1E.F.Ca.ET.063.01.1.1 | reverse complement strand
GCAATCATTTGTGCATTCTTGGGCCTGCGAAACGGAGGCGCCGATGGCCAGGATCGTCTATTCCATGCTGATGTCGCTGGATGGCTATATTGCCGGGCCGGACGGCGACATCGACCTGCCGGTGCCCGAGGAAGAACTGCATCGGCATTTCAACGGGGAAATGTGGCGGACGGCGATCGCGCTCTGCGGGCGGCGCCTGTATGAGGCGATGCGCTTCTGGGACAGTCCGGAGCGGGAGGCCGGCGTCGAGGTCGAACGGGATTTCGCCCAAGCCTGGCGGAAGACGCCGAAGATCGTGTTTTCGACGACGCTCGGCGAGGTCGGTGCCAATGCCCGGCTGGCGGATGGCGACGCCGCGGCGGCGGCAAGATCCCTCAAGGCGGAAACGGATGGCGAGATAAGCGTCGGTGGCGCCGAATTGGCCGGGCATCTGTCACGCGCGGGCCTGATCGACGAGTACCGGCTCTATATGCACCCGGTCGTGCTGGGCGGCGGCAAGCCGTACTTCCAGCGTGGGCTGTCGCTCACGCTGACGCCGCTCGGAACGCAGAGCCTTCCCCAGGGCGTGACGCTGCTGCGCTACGCGCCCGCCTGAGCGAAGACCGACTGAGGCCAGCAGGGGCCCGCCGCTTCGGCCGTTTGCGCCGCTCCGGTTGCTTTGGTCTTAGGGCCTAGGTCGTTCTTGCCCTTGCATGAGCGCAAGCGCATGTTCGATGCAGCCGGCAGGCTCGCAAACTCCGGTCAGGCCCGGCCGCCGAACCCAATACACCCCCCCAGGCTGCCGGGCCGCCCTAGCCTGTCCGTTTCGCCGCCGCCCCCCAGAGTGTCACGGCCGGTTCGCTGTCTCCTATCCGCTGCCGAGCGGGTAAGGATTTGCGACGAGGCAAAGCCCATGCATCGTATGCTTGCCGGCACGCCGATCGCTCGCCTCGCCGCCGGCCTCGACGTGACCAGTTCCCATCGGCGTGCCCGAGACCCTCGCGCTGCAGATCCGCTCAGACGCATTCGAAATGCACCGCCGCATCGTCTCGCAAACCGAGCACCATATCGAAGTTGGATTCTGCTGAGGGGTTCCTTCAAGGTTTCGGCGCAGAGTTTTTATCCATTTTGGGTGGCCTTTGCGGGAAATCTATATTTTCGACGTCAAGTCCACCCGAGCCCTGCGACTGCTATCCTGCTATGGCCAATGAACGAAAGCTTACGGCAACCCGTCGCAGGTTGTTCAAGGATGCAATTCTTTGGGCATCGAGCTGGAGCTGCACATGGTGACAGGCGAACCAGACAGTGTCCGCGTGAAATTCATCAATGGCCAATGGCTGGTGCGCATCGTCGAAGGCGGCAGGCTGACGCAGCAGCTATTCGATATCCACGCGGAAGCCGAAGCCTTCGCAGAGGAGGAGCGCCACCGGCTCGGGCTGCCCGGCGAGCCGCCGACCGCGGAGCCGGTCGAGACAAGGCGACGCGGCGGGCGCGGGCGCTGAGCGGCGGTGCTATGCCCGGCAAGTTGCGCTCCGCGAAAAAATGCTGGAACAATCGGCGGACAGAGAAACGCTGCCGATGTGCAATCTTTACAACATCACCACAAGCCAGGAGGCGATCCGCCAATGGACGCGCGCGCTGCGCGACATCTCCGGCAATCTCGAGCCTTCGGTCGACATCTATCCCAACCAGCCTGCGCCAGTGGTGCGCAATGCCGCCGACGGCAGCCGCGAGCTCGCCAATCTGCGCTGGGGCATGCCGACGCCACCTGAGCGGATGCGCGGCAACGCCGATTCCGGCACCACCAACA
>NZ_RZSC01000993.1:0-1790 GCF_003998155.1 Mesorhizobium sp. M1E.F.Ca.ET.063.01.1.1 | reverse complement strand
GTTGTAGACGGTGACGTCGTGGCCGCCCTTGTTCCTGAGATGCCCGGCCATCGGGTAGCCCATGACGCCAAGACCGAGAAATGCAACCGATGCCATTAAGCCTGCCTTCCAACAAAACGGAGATTTCAGTGGCGGAAGGTCTAGGCTATGGGAAAAATTCGTCAAGGCATGCAGAGCCGCTTCGGCTGGTGCAGGCCGACGCGCATGCGCGCTCTATCGTTTGAGGTGAACGGTGATCCGGCGCTCGATCCATTCGACGCCATGGCGCAGGATCTCGACCATCACCAGATAAACGATCGCCACCCAGATATAGGCCTGGATGTCGAAGGATTTTGCATAGGCGAGCTTGGCGTTGCCCATCAGGTCGTAGACGGTGATGATGGCGACGATTGCCGAAGCCTTGATCATCAGGATGAGCTCGTTGCCGTAAGGTCGCAACGCCACGATGATCGCCTGCGGCATGATGACCTTGCGCAGCGTCTGCAGCTTGTGCAGGCCGAGCGATGCGGCTCCTTCCCACTGGCCCCTGGGCACGCTCTCGATGGCACCGCGCAGGATTTCGGCCTGGTAGGCGGCAGTGTTGAGCGAGAAGGCAAAGACGCCGCAGTAGAAGGCTTCACGGAAGAACCACCACAGGCCGACCGTTTCGAGTTCGGGCCGAAAGGAGCCGACGCCGTAATAGACGAGGTAGGTCTGCACGAGCAGCGGCGTGCCGCGGAAGAAATAGACGTAGCAATAGGCAAGACCGGAAAGGATCCTGTTCTTCGACATGCGTCCATAGGCGACGGGCAGCGACAGGATCGCGCCGGTCACCATCGAGATGGCCACCAGCGACAGGGTGGTCCCAAGTCCTTGCAGATAGGCCGGCGCGTATCTGGCGAAGAACTCGGCGTTCCAGGCGTGGACCAGATAGGCCACGATGCCGGTACCGAAAAGGGCCCACACGCCGACAAGCGCATAGCCGACGATGCGCGCGCGCGGCCAGCCGCGCGCCTGCGGCGGCGGTTTGTCGATGGCGATAGCCTGGCTGACGCTCATCGCGCTTCCCTCCGCCCGAGCGAGCGCAGGATATAGCCGGTCGCGATCGACGACAGGATGGCCAGCACAAGGAAGACCAGCGCCGCGACGCTGTAGAACAGGAAGGAATGCTTGGTGACGCGGGCCGCGACGCCGGCATTGCGCAAGGTTTCGGCGAGGTTGACGACCGAAACCAGCGAGGTGTCCTTGAGCAGGCTGAGCCAGCAATTCTCCAGCCCCGGGAAAGCGATGCGCAGCAGTTGCGGCAGGACCACCAGGCGCATGGTCTGCCATTTCGAAAGGCCAATGGCGTAGCCGCCCTCATACTGGCCCTTGGGAATGGCGCGAAAGGCGGAAAGAAAGACCTCGCTGGCGTAGGACGAGAAGATCAGCGACAGCACGATCATGCCGGCAATGAAGCTGTTGACGTCGACCGTCGCCTCGGGTTCGAACAGGCGCACGACATATTGCAGCAGCAGCGGCATGCCGAAGAAGAACAGGAACAGCGTCACCAGCTCGGGCAGGCCGCGAAAGACGGTCGTGTAGATGTTGGCAGCGAGCCGCAGCGATGGTTCTTGCGACTGTTTGGCGAAGGCGACGAAAAAGCCGATCACCAGGCCGATCGGAAGCGTGGCGAGCGCCAGCGCAATCGTGACCAGCACGCCAGAGGCGATATCGTCACTCCAGCCATCGGGGCCCCAACTGAGAAGTGTCCAAATGCTTTGGGCCGGCATTGGCGGGGCGTGTCTCCGTGGCGATCCCGGAATGAAGGA
>NZ_RZSC01000992.1:0-1791 GCF_003998155.1 Mesorhizobium sp. M1E.F.Ca.ET.063.01.1.1 | reverse complement strand
CGACAGAGAAGGCTCGGTGACGCGCACGAGGCTTGATACGGAAACATCGCCCTCATTGGCGCCGCGAACCACCAGCGTGCCGCCGCCGAGATAACGGGTGCCCGACGCTTGCAGGGCCGCATTGGCGTCTTTCACCGTCGAGAAGGTCTGCAGCGCAAGCGACATGGCCGCTCCCCGATTTAGCTGTTGCCGGCGAAATGGCTCTTCAGGGCATTGAAGCCGCCCTGGAAGACATTGGCGCCCATGCCTTCGGCCAGCTTGTCGGCTTCTTCGGGGGCTGCATCGAAGCTTGCGGTCCATTCGGCATAGGTGCGGTCGCCGTCTGTCACTCGCCGCAATTGCAGTGTGGCCTTGTGGTTGGTGATCGGCTGCGGCGTTTCGAGGATGGCGTAGCTGACCAGGAAATTCTCGTCGGAAAAGTCGAGCAGTTTTTCGCGCAGCCGCGCGCCGCTGACCAATTGGAAGTTGCGCACGCAGCCGATCGTGGTGGCGTCCTTGCCGTCCTCGATATGGCTTTCCACCATGCGCGGGTGCCAACTCGGCAGGCCGTTGAAATCGCGGACGCGCGCCCAGACCTGTTCGACCGGCGCGTCGATGACGCTGGAAATGGTGACTTTCGCCATATGCTCGTTCCCTTGCGAAGATGGGAAGAAGGCTAGGGCGGTCGGCCGTATTGCGCTTATCAACGCGTCTTGCGCGCCTATCAATCAGTCTGAAAAACGTCCTCTCAGGACATTGCCCGGGCCGCTTCGCGATAAAGCGTCGGCGGCACGCCGACATGATCGCGGAAGAAGCGCGAGAAATTGCCCTGGGTGGTGAAGCCGAGATTGCAAGCGACAGAGATCAGCGGCTCTTGCGACCATTGCAACTGGCGCACAGCTTCCTCCATGCGCAGCGTGTTCCAGTAGACGTTCGGCGTCAGGTTGGTCTGTTCCTTGAACAAAGCGAAGAAGTGCGGCCGTGACAGGCCGACGCTGCGCGCCACGTCGTCGAAGGAGATGCGCTCGCAGACATTGGCCTTCATCAACTGGATCGCCTTGCGGACGCGGAAATCCAGCATCGTGTTGATGCGAGCGCGCGCCGCCGGCGGCGCCGAGGCATCGGCGGCGTCGAGCACGCTGTCGATGAAGCGTTCGATCTCGTAGTTGGCGACGTCGTCGATGCTCTCATTGTCGGTCAGATGATCGAGCAGGTTCGCCGCCGCCTGGTGCAGCCACGGTTCCAGCGTGATTGCCGCTTGCGTAAACAGCGGCGCCGACGATGGGAGGTCGCGACGCCGGCGCGCCCAGTCGGGATCGATGTAGAAGGCGAGGAAAAGGCCGGGCCTGCCGTCGCGCGAAAGTGCGTGGCTGTGCGGCTGGAACGAGTTGATGCCGGCCGCGGTGCTCTGTCCGAGCCGCACCGTCTCGCGGCCGATCGTCATTTCCCCGGCCGTGCCTTCCAGCCAGATGATGAGATGCGCCTCGCAATGGGCATGGGTGACGAAGTCGTTGGCGACATTCAGGACAGAGACATGTCCGAACCGGCCCCAATAGAGCCTGATCGCGTCCGTCATGGGTCTATTTCCTCCCGCAGGCGACTGGCCTCCCTTCGCCTGCCCGGGGATTTTGCGACCGGCGTCCGGCTTGCGTCAAGGTGTGCCGGAACGACGGGAGCCTCGCATCGCCCGTCCGGGTGGATTTTCAGACTGAGCGATAGGGGGCGTCCCTTCTCCCCTTGTGGGAGAAGGTGTCGCTGAAGGCGACGGATGAGGGGTGCTCCAGGGAACGCCAGCGTCTCACTTCGCTGGAA
>NZ_RZSC01000991.1:0-1792 GCF_003998155.1 Mesorhizobium sp. M1E.F.Ca.ET.063.01.1.1 | reverse complement strand
GCACCAGACTATCCCGTTGCTGCTGACAGCCTTCTGTCATGAGCTCTGAACCCGTTCGCGGGAATATCTTTGCTATAGGAAAAGCTGGTGCGGCGCTGCTCCAACCGGGAGGAGAACCCGGTCGGCCTCTATTGCGTCGCCTGGTAGAGCTCCGAGGCCGCCTCCTTCAGCGCGCGCCTTCCGTCAGGCCTCAGATACATCATGTGCCCGCCCTCGACGACATCGAGGCGGATCGGCTTGGCGTCGGCGAGCGTGGGGATCTGGTTCACCAGATAGCGCGAGGCGAGGTAGGGCGTGACGAGGTCGGTGTAGCCGTTGACGATGACGACACCGAGCGCCGGGTTGAGCGAGCGCGCCCGCTGCAGGTCGTTCATCACCCCGGCAAAGCCTTGCCCTGAGTTGCCGTAGTCCCAGTTGTGGCTGACCTCGCCGTTGAGCAGTCGGTAGCTGACATCGGTGCGATAATTCAGTTCGTCGCGGGCGTAGGCGACGAAGGCCGAGGTCAGCACCGGCACGCTGCGGTCGAGCACTGGGTCCGGACCGGCGATATGGGCGCTCTCCGGCGCGATATCGCTGGTCGCGACCATGGCGTCGTAAGGACTGAGCACCTTGCCCTTGGCGCGCTGGAACTCACGGGCGAAAAGGCCTGTCGGGATACGGGCGAAATTGCGCTCGACGAGGTCGAGCGGCAGGCCGGTTATCTCCGCCACGCGCCCGCTGGCGAGCTTGCCGCCTTGCTCCAGCCCGCTGTTCAACGCCGTCAGGTAATCGCCGAGCGCGTAGTGCTCGACCTCGGCAAGCCTGTCGCGCATCGCCTCGCCGCTGACGCCGTCGGCGCGAAGCCGCGTCGCCGCCAGCGAAGGCAGTTCGAGCGCCCAGTGCAACTGGTCGAACTGGTCCGGCCGCACCAGCATGAATTCCAGCGCCGGCGAGATCAGCACGATGCCGCTGGGGCTCAAACCCACGTCTTCCTGCAGCGTGCGGGCAAGCAGCGCCGCGCGAAAACCGCCATAGCTTTCGCCGGCGAGGAAGAGCGGTGAAGCGGTTCGGCCGTTCTGCGCCAGATAGAGCCGGATGAACGCGCCGACCGAGCTGGCGTCCTGGTCGACGCCCCAGAACGTCTTCGTGTCCTCGCCCGGCGCCTCGCGGCTGTAACCGGTGCCGACCGGATCGACGAAGACGAGATCGGTCAGGTCGAGCCAACTGTCGGGATTGTCGATGAGCTTTTGCGGCGGCGGCAGGAACTCGCCATCGGTCGCGGTCGCGATGATGCGCGGCCCGAGCGCGCCGAGATGCAGATAGGCCGACGCCGCGCCCGGCCCGCCGTTGAAGACGAAGGTGATCGGCCGTTCCTTCGCCGGGGCGGGCGACTGCTGCGTGTAGGCGACGTAGAAGATTTCCGCCGTGACCTCGCCCTTGCCGGAGAGCAGCGACAGCGTGCCGGCCTTGGCCTGGTAATCGAGCTTGCGTCCGGCAAGCGCGATCGAATGCTCGGTCACCTGCGGCGGCGGCAGAAGCGACAGCACGCCGCCGGCCGGTGCCGGCCGCTCCGGCGTTTCAGCCGGAGCTGGCTGCGCGAAGGCGGCGAGCGCCAGGAGGATGAGGGGAAAGAGTTTGGACCGCATGAGACCTCCGCGCGAACGACCTCCGCAAAGGTATGGCCAGAGCGGCCGAAGTCAAAGGGGTGGTGCGGGAAGCGTCACAAAACTTGGGTTCCTCGCCCCCGCCAAGCGGGGGAGAGGTGTCCGCGAAGCGGACGGAGAGGGGGCCTTCGTAGGGCGCTCCCCCTCTC
>NZ_RZSC01000990.1:0-1795 GCF_003998155.1 Mesorhizobium sp. M1E.F.Ca.ET.063.01.1.1 | reverse complement strand
GCATCGGCAAGGGCATAGCCCAGCGCTTCGCTGAAGAAGGCGCCAAGCTGGTGCTTGCCGACAGCGAGGCCGAAGCCGGTAAGGCGAGCGCCGACGAGTTGGACGCCGCCTTCATCCACACCGACATTTCGAAGATGGCCGATGCGGAAGCCGTCGTCGCATTGGCGCTCAAACGCCACGGCCGCCTAGACATCATCGTCCAGAACGCCGGCATCTATCCCTGGCAGCTCATCGAGAACACCAGCCCGGAGGACTGGGACCGCGTCATGGCGGTGAACCTGCGCGGCAGCTTCAACGCTGCCCGCGCAGCACTTACGCCGATGAAGGCGCAGCGCAGCGGCCGCATGCTCTTCACCTCTTCCATCACCGGCCCGCAGGTAAGCAGCCCCGGCCACGGTCACTATTCGGCGAGCAAGGCCGGCATCAACGGCCTCATCCGCGCCGCCGCTCTCGAGTTTTCCGCCTACGGCATCACCGTCAACGGCGTCGAACCCGGCAACATCCTGACCGAAGGCATGAAGCTTCATCGCGATGCCGCCTTCATCAAGAGCATGGAGAACGCTGTGCCGCTCGGACGCCTCGGCACGCCGCGTGACGTCGCCAACGCCTTCCTGTTCCTGGCCTCGGACGACGCCAGCTACATCACCGGCACGACCATCGTCGTCGACGGCGGCCAGCTTCTGCCCGAGGGTCAGGATTTCCGGTTGACGCCGCCGTGAGGTGCCGCGGCCGCCAACTGACTTCCAGCACGTCTGTGCGGCCGCGCGCGGCGCCGCAGGCGACGACGGGATACCTGGGCCGCCCCGATGGGAAACGCTCCGCTCGCCAGATACCTTGCGCAGCGGATCCTGCAGGCCTTCGTTGCACCAACGGTTGGGCGCAATCCGATTAGATCATATACTTCTAATATGCAGCCGATTCGCCGACTACCCGACACAGTTGAAATGCACCCCGGACAACCCGATCATCCCCGCAGTGCACTTCCAGAAAGAAGTATTGGACAATCAAGCCATCTGCGATACAGACTTCGATGTGCTGATTTCAGCAGCGGCGGCCTATGATTTGGGTAACAAGAACCTCAGGGCAATTTGGTTCAAAATGGAACCGACCTGCGGGCTATTGGCGATCCAATCGTTGAGGCCACCGAATCACATCAGGCAAAAAGCTTCGACCTCCCGGCTATCGCTCCAGAAGGAACCGAACCGTCAAATCTTCAAGGTTTAGCCTAGTGCCATCCGCCGGACGAGAACGTTCAGAAGTCGTTCATTCGGACATCAGCCGCAAGGGGCCCCGAGTCATCTCCCGGCTGATAACATTGCGGGGCTTGGCTCTGGTGCACGATGGCCTTATGGGCGCCATCGCACTGTTGCTTTCTTTCGCATTGCGGCTGGATGTCATCGGCTTCTCTCAGAACTCGTGGGGATACCTCGCCGCCGCGACATTCTTCGGAATTATAGTGAGCATCACGGGTTTCTTCCTTGGGCTCAACCGCGGCATATGGCGCTATGCGTCGCTATCCGATTTTCTGGCGATTGCGGGTGTCGCTACTGCATCTCTCGCAATTTTCACGGTTGCCGAGTTTCTGATCAATCGACTGAACTCAATTCCGCGTTCCTCGATCCTCATCGCTTGGGCCTTCACGATCGTGCTTTTGGCCGGGCCGCGCGCCGCATACCGGGTTTATCGCAACCGACACGATGTGAGCAGGGGAAAAGCAGCCCGAGGAGCTGGCAGGAACGTTCTGCTGATCGGCGCCGCCGACAATGCCGAGGCCTTCATAAGAACGATCAAGGAG
>NZ_RZSC01000098.1:0-13036 GCF_003998155.1 Mesorhizobium sp. M1E.F.Ca.ET.063.01.1.1 | reverse complement strand
CCCTTCGCCATGATCTCGTCGCCAAGGCGGCGAAGTCGGCGATATTTGGTCGTGGACATCTGCAGGTCGAGCCGCGATTAGTTCCGCATCATCGAGTGCAGGATTGCCTGCATATGCTCTTCCAGGTCGAGTCTCGCCCCAT
Organism: Mesorhizobium sp. M1E.F.Ca.ET.063.01.1.1; assembly: GCF_003998155.1. Lineage (NCBI taxonomy): Bacteria > Pseudomonadati > Pseudomonadota > Alphaproteobacteria > Hyphomicrobiales > Phyllobacteriaceae > Mesorhizobium > Mesorhizobium sp. M1E.F.Ca.ET.063.01.1.1. Next base: position 12,894 of record NZ_RZSC01000098.1, on the reverse strand, counting down.
GCCTCAACTACCAATAGGCCTGCCTTCAGCTGCATGCGGTTGATTTCCTCCTGCCGCCTTCTATGCGCCCCGATCACGGACAGGCTGCATGCCCATGGCATGGACCACGTCCGCGTTGCGGAGCGCCGTAACTCGCGTTCTCGGCCTGGCGCGCCGCGCATCCGGAAAGCGACATTCGGGTGGCCAGGTCGTTGCCGATCGCGAAGCAAATGAGGGCGAGGGCTGAAAGAACGGAAATCAGCCCGACCAGCGGGTGGAGAGCGAAGATCAGGGCGAGGAAGAACGGCGTCCACGTCGCGTCGAAGACGGGCAGCATGGGCGGGCTGCCGACGAAGGCGCGAACCTGCTGCAGTTCCTGCAGGCTGGAGCCGGGCGCGGGTCCATCACGTCGCGCGGACGCAAGCGCGGCGGCGAGAACGTCGGGCCTTGCCGCTTCATCCCACCAACGGCTTTGCCAGGGCGACGCCGCGCAGTCAATCGAAGACGCCGAGGGCCACCACGCAACCCCGCGGCGATCATGGCCACCACATCCACGCCAAGGTGCCCCTGGGCCAGATCAAGCACCTGATGGGCAACGTCCATACGTCGGCATCTCCGATGACGAGGTCGGCGAAATCACCCGCGAGCGCACCCGGTCGTGGCCGGACGCCGTGCGAGTCTCGGCCATCCAGTGCGCGCTCTTCTACCACCGCCAGAACCAGAAACTTCGTGAAGGAACTTCGCCTATGAGCTTCAAACACTTGTACCAGCGCTGCAAGCCAATCACCGACAAGAACATCGGTAAGAACCTGCTCAAGGACGGAAAGAAGGACTACCGCGGCGTCACCGGCGCGCCAAGGAGACGGCCCGTGCCCAAAAGCCGCTGGCGAAACTGAGTTAATCGACCCGGCAGACGCGGCAACGGCGTAGTGGAAAACAAAGAGGTTCTGTAGACATGTGAACTGCCGCCGCGATAACGCTTTGGTCTTCAAATGTTGGGGGATTGGGTTATGAAGACAATTTTTTCGATGCTGGTTCTGGCTGCACTAGCAGCGGGGGGGGGTTCGTCTTCCTGTCGTACACATCAATGCAGGACTCGCTGCCGGGCACGGTACAAGACATGCTCGACAAGAACCATTTGGATGACCATCTTAAGGTCACCTTCGTAAAGATACCCATCACAGCCGCTATCCCTTTCATTGGCCCCGCCAAGAGCGAGGGGTATTTCATGGTCGAGAAGAAGGAAGGCGACAAACTTGATTGCGACTTGGAGCCGTTCAATCTGGAAGTCCGCGACGGCCCAGACTCGCGATATGCTGTCTACATACCCGGCGAAGACGCACAGAAGCTAATGGCTTGTGACCTCCAAGCCGTAGGCGTGCAGATGTTAAAGTAACCGGTCGACAAACCGCCTAGCTCGAGTTGCACAGCAAAATTGCAACGAGGCAGTTTACCGGCCCGACCGATGTGGCTAACTTTGAGTCGTGGGTTTCGACCTCCCCGGATGGCTCGGAGAGGAAGGCGCCCATAGCGGACACGCCATCCAGCGACGCCCGGTGGGCGGGAGAGACGAGAAGCTTCGCGGGCCGACTCGCTCCCCTCCATCGCGCTGGAGAGGAAAGTCAACTCGACAAAGTGACTCGGTGACAAGAGTCTCAGCCGTGATTTTCGCGTGAAGAGAGATTTTCTGGGGATAAAGCCAGTTCATTCCCCGTCCGAAAACCCCTGCAAAATCGCATTACGCAGCTTCGGCTCGCCACGTAGATAGCGCACACGGGCTTTGATGCTGGGCTTGAACACTCCACTTTTACCCGGGACATCTCGGTGACGGTCCAGAACGTCGTCGGCATAACGGCCTCGGGCGACGGCGACCTGATCGGCACCAACGAGGAGGATACGCTGATCGGCGGCGCTCTTCCCGCTTCGTCGGCAATGCGGGCAACGACTACATGGACGGCGGCCCGGGCATCGACACGGTCGACTACGGCGCTGAAATCGGGTCGAACGGCGTCTACGTGAACCTGTTGGGCCGCGCCCTCCTATCGCGATCCAAGGTCGTTGCCGCGCCGCTCGCATTCGCCTGTATGCCGATCGCAGCCGCTTTCTCCGTCGACGCTACAATGTCGGTGACGAGCACCGTCAGGAGCACTCGGTCGTTGGGGGAGTGTGTCGCGCGCTCCGGTCAGGAACTCCTGAATTTCCCCGACCAGTCGCTCCTGATCTCCCCATTGAGGTATGTGGTCCTCGCCGGGAAGCACGGCCAGTTGGCTCCGGGAATGTGGTCGGCGAGATATTGACCATGAGCCAACGGCACCCAGCGGTCACCTTGCCTATGCACCACCAGCGTGGGCACTCTAATGATCTGTAACAGGCGGCGCACATCCAGCTGAAAGTTCAGCTCCATCACTGCCTTGGCTGCTTCAGGCAGAATACCGTAGGTAGGCGCCGAACCATGATCGCGCTGCCTCGTCATTCGCTACACTTGGTGCGCCGTCGCCAAGTTCGAATGGACCGCCCAACGTCTCTTCCATAGCGGCAATTTCGGCTTCTCGCTGTTCCTCTCTCACGCCCCAAGGATAGTCAGGTGCCCATTGGCTTCGGGCGAACGCGCCATATAACACGAGCGCGGAGGTGCGCTCCGGATGAGTCGCTGCAAACATCGCGCACATGCTGCCGCCCTCGGAGACGCCGAGCAGGGCCGCCCTTTCTGAACCTGCGGCGTCCATGACTGCACGAATGTCGTCGACCCGTTCTTCCAGCGCCGAGCACCTGACGTCGCGGTCGGACATACCCGTGCCGCGCCTGTCGAAGCGGATCAGCCGCGAGAATGTCGCAAGTCGGGTGATCAGGCGCGCGTAGTCTGGATCAAGCATATTCGACGTTACAGCCACCCCTGAGCGAAGACGAGGTCGATCGGCCCGTCACCAAGAACCTGGTACGCGACTGATACATTGCCGCTTTTGGTATACTGCGTGCGCGGAGGCATCGCTCAAGGGGTCTCAGAGAAAGGCAGTTGAACGCCATTCTAAACTCTGTCACCCGGCAGCCTTCAGCGCGTCGTCGGACGGATCAGGAGCAGGCCACCATCAAACCCGACGAAATAGCGGCGCAGGCCGTTCGTCCATGGCGATGTCTTGGTCGTGGAGATGCGTTGGTCGAGCCGGGATCAGCTTTGCATCATCGAGTGCAAGATGGCCTGCATATGCTCTTGCAGATCGAGTTCGCCACGCGCTTCGACGGCAAGCAGATATTGCGCTTTGGCCCGGCGGTCATCTCGGCCTATCGCACGATAGGAGCAAACGGCCAGCAGCGCCTCCTGCTCGATCCCGTCGGCCCGCTCGCGATCCTCCCTGCTGCTCCCCGCTCGATGAACAACATGGTGGAACGCGGCGTAGGCCGCCTCATGGGCTCGGATCAGTGCCTGAAGCTCCGGCGAAGCCCTTACGGCAGCGGACGCCGGCTTGACGGCAACCGCCGCACCGGTCAGCGCGAGAAGATTACGGCGGGTGATCGCGGGCATGGATTTTGTCCTCCTCGCTGCCGATCGTGCCGGAGTACCATAGCACCACCACAGGAGGGCGCAGAGATGGTCGGACGCTGTCTGCTGACAATGCGGTCAGTGGACCATTCGAGCGGCAAAGCGCGTACATATGGATGGGGCCTCAGAAAGCCACCCCTTCGGGCCTGCCCCCGGAGGGAGGAGTGCCTAAACGCCGATGCCCAAGCGTTCTTCGATTTTGTCGAGGCGCCGGTGGAGAAGTTTAAGCAGGTTAATAATGCCCACCAAGGTAGCCCCGCCGCTCATACCAGATCTGCCACATCTGCGTTGCCATCACTTTCCCTGCCCGGTCAATCACGGCGCCTTGCCGAGATGATCCTTGCACGTCCCCAGCATCTGTGTGGCCGTGTAGCCACCCGCTTGCAGCGGGTCTGCGATATGCCGCGACGTGACCGCGCGTATGATGCCGTCCTTCCCCGGCGCAAACACGGTCGTCAAGTTCGCATTACCCAAAGGCATCCACTCCAGAAACACCATGCTGTCGAACGCGCCCCGGCCGGCCACGACCGTCGCAGTTCCCTGGTTGCCAATCAACTGCGCCCGCCCGCCGACCAGATCGATGGCGGCAAAAGCCATCTCGAACGCCTCCGAGCCAGGCTTCAGCACCTCGTCCTTGCCCGCCATCCACGGCAATTCGCTGTGCGACGAGAACACCGTTTGCGTGAACGTGCATCCCAGATAGGCCGGCGTCCACTCGACCTCCTGCGCCAATGCCGAGCCCGCTATCACTACGGCCGCAGCCGCCACGACTACCTTGCCCATCTCCCGTTTCCCTGGCCGCCGTTTACTCGCCCAAGCCAGCTTTGATTGCCGCCGAAACTTCGCGCGCTTTGCACCCAAAATCGTACTTCAAGGCGACTCGCAACTGCATCAGCGCCGAGCAGGATGAAATCCGCTGCCCTCGCGGAGCGTTGCAAGGATCGGACGCCGGGCAGCTTCAAGCCAACTGCGCCCCAACCTCCAAAACGCTCCAGCGGCCCGCTGTGGCCGATTGCAAACCCCAAAATTCCCGAATCGGCCATCCGCCCCGGCTCGGTCGCAAGGTGTCGATGCGCTCGACGCACCGTGGCAGCGGTCATGCCAGTTCATAGTGGAGAACGCGCTGGCCGATTGCCTGAACCGTGTCGAGTGCCAGCAGGCGCAGTTCCTCTTGGTCGGCCTGTTGCTCAAGATCTTCAAGCGCATCGCCGATATTTGCCTGCTGCTGCTCGGAAACTTGAGGGTCATCCTTCGGAGGCCTGTGCAAGATCATCTCATGCGCCCGCGACAAGGCGTTGTGTGGCTCCCGGTCACGCTCCACCTTCAAGTCCCAAAGGCGCCGCTTGATCAGGTGGACAGAGTTGGTGATGGCACCCGCTTTCAGTGTCCCGAAGTTGGCAACCAGCTTTGGCCCAGCATAGTCTATGACAACGCGATGGCTCCCGCCTTTCGCCCGGCGCGCGCGCCCCTCCCGAAGATCGGCACTAAAATACTGACCGAAGCCCTCCCGCTGGGATTTCACGAAATCGCAGACCAAAAACGGCAGGCGGTCGCCTACTCGCTGCCCCTCGGTATCTTCTTCGGCCAGCATTAGCGGCTGCGGTAGATCCTGTTCGTTGGTGGAGGAATACAGGGACGAAAGTGCCGCCATCCAGCTTTGAGCCAACATCCGCAAGCTGATACCTTCGGCCTCGCTGCATTTCCCGAGGGTAATACCGGAAACGGGCGGGTCGGGTGCAAACAACGCCTCAACTGATCTCGCGGCCAGATCCTCCTTCAAGCACACGCCGGCCAACTCGATGACCCTCAAAACGGTGTCGGCATCGTCGCCATAGAAGCACCGCAACTTCTCGGGGGCGTTTGCCAGTTCGACGTGAAAGCCAGTGGCATTGGCGGCAGCCACCCCCACGACAAATCGCTCATATGACCCTGAAATCGGTTCGAGCAGGATGGGCGCCCAATGAGCACGGACGCTTTGCCCGAGCAATGGAAAGTGGCTTGTGTCCAGTCGAAGGCTCATAGCATCACCGGCACGTTCAGGGCTTTGCTGGCATGGAAAGTGATCTTAGCACTACGCTGCGCCAGAAACTGTTTCAGCGCCTCGACATAATCCATCGGCATAAGGTCCGCCACACGACTGGACTTCGCAGATTCTGCTGCATCGAAACCGGAAAGCGCAGCCTCTACGGCCTGCGCCTCGGCGCGCCGATCGTGCTTCTGCTCCAAGGTCAGGAATGGTGTCATCCATTCGGACAACCGGCTGGCAAATTCCTTAGCGGGGTCCAGATCGCCTGGTCCCCATGCAGGGCCGGTGAAACAATGCCCGTGATCGATCAGCCAAGCATCTCCTGGGTTGCCAAATAGAAGGTTGCCGTGATGCCGGTCGATGTTGGCGATCCATGCGTCGAACGCATACAGTTTTCCCAAATCCGCCCATTTGGAAATCTGGTCGATGATTGCTTGCTGCCCTTGTGGTGTCGATGTGCGCAGGCGAAACGTGACATTCGGCACCTTCACATCGGTGCTGACAAAGACCAACCGGGAATCGTCAGGGAGCCTCGGGGCCTTGGCGACGGACAAGACGCCGGGGCGCACCAGCCCCAAGAAACTATCCGGGATCGGTAAGCCGACATGGCGCGCCAAGCAGAATGCCAGCAATTCGTTGCAAAGCTGGATCAGATCGAGGTCCTTGATGATTGCCTGCTTAATAACGTCGCCCTCAAGCAGGACCTGTCCGCGAAAAGTCTCGTTGACGTTGCCTTCCTTGAATCCTAACGCGCCAAGCAACACGGTCGCAAACTTGATTTCTGCCATGCATCCCCCCAACGAAGGATTTTGATCCTATCGTCAGGGCGCAGCTAAACCGCAAAGGTGCGGTGTGGCAATTGAAATTCGTCAGGTCGCCTGCCGACGAGCAGGTGGCAGGCTGGGGCGCCTCCGCGAATGAGGCGTCCGACGGGATTGGTCGCCTACGGTGGTTGCGGTCGCTCTTGAAGACGCCTTTATCGGAGGATGATCATCACAAGAAGCGCAGCTATGGCGATCAGCGCCCATAGTATGTGTTGCAGGCGGTGGTCGAGCGAGGCGACGCTTTGTTCCAGGGAAATATGCGCTTCGTCCGGATCGGATGGTTGGTAGCGGTATTCGACGAGCGCCGGCTTATTGCCGAACACGGTAATTCCGTCGAGCCGAGCGCGAGCGTAATGTTTGCCCTCGCTCAGCAAAAGCCCGTATTCGCTTTGGCCAGGCCCTGAAAGCGCTGCGGAAACTTCGCCCTCAAACAACTCGCAAAGCAGGGTTAGTTGGATCGACGCCGCTCGGCTGACGATGTTCACAAGCTTGTCGAACACTACTTCATCTACAAGCAGGGCTATCAAGAGGGAGTGTTCCTCCGGGAAATGATTTATGCGACCGGGCTCGCCCTCCATCAGCCCGCCGTCCGGGACTTTTGGACCCCTGCCTCCGGCACTAAAGATACCGTCTGTCAGGGTGGCGTTTCTCTTGCCGCCGATCTCGTCCCTGGTGGTTGGGCAGATCGAGCCACTCTTGAATTCGGAAAACGTCTCGACTGCGCCGCTCTCCATCGTGAAGACGGTGATCCTCTCGTCGAAAGTTCCGTCGAACTCGATCCTGGACCTGCTGTCGTAGCCACGCGATGCAGTGGTCTCGTCTAAATCTTTTTTCCAGTCGAAAGAGTTGATGACCTGCACACTGGTCAGCGTGACGCGGAGGCGCTTCGGTAGGCATTTTCGAACGAATGGTCGGCTTCCGTCGCCTTTTTCCTCTTCCTGGATGTTGAAATTGTCGAGGAGTGTCCACTTCGGGCTGTCGTCGTATTCGCTGTAACGCTTTGTGATTTTGTTCGCGCTCTTTCCGAAGATCATGGTCCCGCTCCCGTGCACACGCAACATAGAAACGACTCGCGTTGCCGTAACATTTCGTATTACTTGTTCGGTATTGGAACAACCACAAAGGTTTGAGCATGAGGCGCTCGCTTTGTGCAATATGCAGGCATCCTGTCCGAATTCCGCCGCTCTTTTTTGTGGCGGCGGTTTCGTGGCCGATCCTGTTTGCGAGCGCTTGGGCGCAGGACCTCGAGCAGGAGTTTAATCGTCAGCAGTTCAGTGAGTGGGCAGGCATCATCTTCATGTGCGTGCCAGATGATGATAGCGACGCCATGCAGAAACAGCTTTGCGCCAGCGCGTCCGCCGAGGCACGCCTGCTGGCCGCAAGTGCGAAGATCCCGTTCCAAGATCTGAGTGGTGAACCCTGGGGCCGAGTTTCATTCAAGGTGAAACAAACCCGCTCCATCATCCTTGAAACGACGATCCGGGCTGCACGCGGCACACCGAGCGCAATCTATATGAGGCTTGAGGCCACCTCCTTCTATTCCAATGCCGTCGAGCAAGGCGGTCGAGAAGGCACGCTCGACGTCAAGCCACGAGCCGGCGATCTGGTGCTTTGGGACAAAGATGTAATCGGGGCCGGGGGGTCCGAAACCGAGCTCGTGCAGGGTATGTCCAATGCATTTGCAACGAACATAAAAGAGTTCTTCGGCCTGTTCATCGAGAGCCGCAATTAGGATGCATATAACCTCCCATTACCCGGCGACTTACCCGGCTGCCGTAGACGTCGCCAGAGCGAGGCCGGTCGACGCTCAGCACCTTCCCCTCGGCCAGCCGCTTGACCTCAGCGAGGCTGTGCCACCAGGCATCAGGCCGTTCCCTGCTCGGGTGCCGCCACATCGGAGTGAGAGCCGCCTGCCCTGCATCCTGCTTGTCCCGTGACCATGCCCTGAGACCCCTCCAAATCACTATAGATCAAACGGGTCCTTCTTCGGCGCTGGATCGCCAACTCCAGTGAAAGGGTCTTTGGGTTGAGAGTTGCGGTTCGCGCCCAAGGAGGCATCAACCGCATTTTGGCATGCTCCCATCTCCCTCAGAGCAGCATTCGAGCCCCGAAGACTAAGGTTAAGAACCTGCCGACCGTTGAAAAAGACACGCAAAGAGTGTTTCCGCATCAGTTGCTCAACGAAGCCCGGCTCATTGGTGCCGATGGCGAGAGCCGGCAGTGTGCCAAACCTCATTCCTGTAGCTGGTGATCGCCAGCCAGCTTCATTGTCGACCTGCAGGATTAGATCGTAGCCCTTCCCTTCTTCAATTGATGTCCAATTTAAGTTACCAATTGCAAGGTAAAGGGCCGCACTTGAACCCGGTTGCAGAAAGCCAAAGCGGAAAATAGTGTAGTCCTCATAAAGAGTGGTTACGAAGCATTGAAATTGGATGGAACGATCAACGTATACGCTCCAATTTCCAACGTTCTTCCAGAGGGCCGTTTCCACCTCAGCAGCACGAACTTGTGCTGAGGTGATCATTGCAGCCAAACAAGTCACAAGAAAACGCAATCGCATCGCCATCGCCAACTCCCGCCACCCGGCTCTGCTGCTTGTTCTACCAATTGCAAAGCCCTTCAACGAACCATTTGGTTTGCAGATTTATATCGGCGAGGCTTGTTCAGGTCGTTAGCTTCGCATCCAAAAACTTGTCGCGAGGTACATATATTCAGAGAAGGAAAGAGGTCAGGGGTCCCAAGCCAGGGGCCCCAATTCGCATGGCCCCCGGTCTCCGGGAAACCCGCCGCGTTGGGGCAATGGCAGTTGCCCTGCCTTCAGCCCCTCTTCTTGACCATGCCTAGGATGAGCGCGTTGTGCGCCGCGATCCGTGCTCCGGTCACCGCCGGATGCACATCGCCCTCGAACCGGACACACCGCATACACAGGCGCGCCGCCGCCTCGTTCGACACCGTGGTCATCCAGCCGCAATAACGGCACCTGTAAGGCTCGATTGGCTCCTGCGGGCCACCCTCAGCCATCTGCGCGTTGTCGGTCGGCGCGGGGTCGTCGTCGATCATGCCGGACATTCCCTCAAATCCCTTCTGCAAGGCGGATCGGGAGCTGCAGATCGATCAGCCGAGCCTGCAGGAGGGAAAGCGTGAGTTTGTCCCTTGCATCGACCCACCGGCTGTCGCCGTTGGCGGCGTCACCGTCGCGGAACACCAAATGCGGGTCATCGGTCCCGCGCACGAGTCTTGGACCAAGATCGAGCTTCGTCAGCAGGCGGTAGGCCCTTGCGCACGGACCTTTCTCAAGATCGAAGCGGGTTTCCCAGAACCACCCGTCAACCGGGTCATCGTAGTCCTTTGGGCCGATCCCATACTCCTCCCAGATGGCGTGAATTTCGGGTTCTGTCCGGTATCCGACGCTTTCTCTGGTGAAGAACTCGCGCCAGGTCGGCGGCGGCGGGCAGAAGCCCCACGGACCGATTGTGAGCAGGTAGCCCTGCTCTCCGCCGTCATACCAATACATCGTCTCGGCCACCGCCACCGGTTTGGCGAGCAGGGGTTGTGCCGTCCGGCGAACGAAGGATTGAGCGTCCTTTGCGAATGCAGCCGTGAGCAGGCCGCCCGCCCCGATCAGAAAACCTCGCCTCGTCAACACGAAAAAAGCCCTCCATGGTTTCACACGTATCTGGAGGGCTGGCGACCTACTGTTGCCTGTTGAGGGCCACATCGTCATGCCACCGTTGCCGGTCAAGGCTGGTTGGCGGGGCCGAGGCCCTCTCTGGATGCAGGGCTTGGTCTAACAAAGCGATTGTACTTCGGCAAGCTTTCTCCTCGTGGTGGAGGCCGGAGGCATCGACGGCAACATCAGCCGCCCCGCTGCGGCGATCTCATACGCTGGCATTCCTGGTGGTCAAAACTCTATCGGCTGGCTGCCGCCAATGGCCGAGATGGGTGGTGAGCTGTCGCCCGCTGGGACCAGCACGAATGACGGCCATGCGCCAGATGCAGCCATTCCGACATAGCGTAGCTTGACCGTGCGCTGCCCACTTATCTTGATATTGCCGGGGCTCGCCTATCCAGTCTGGTGGGCGGGCAACGCGCTCGTCGCTCACAGAGGTGTGCGGTGAAACAGGTCGAGATTGCAGTTCAACAGGATCCGTGAGACTCTTCAAAAAGCCGCACGAAAATAGCGTGCGAAAAACAAGGCGCCCCGACATCTTCAGCGGGCATCCTAGCACATCACAGGTCGTGCCCCTGATTGTCGGGCTGCTTAACCCGCCCAGGGAGGACGACAATGACTATACGGCCAGACCCGACTTTCCACGCGACTGCCAAGCTCGCGATGCAGGCGCCCGTCGAAAGCTTTGCCTACACTTTGATGTTGAGCGCCGACTTCTCCCAGCCTGATGGACTAGCAATAGTTGACGTTAACCCGCAGTCAAAGGACTACGGCAAGGTCGTCCATAGCGTGATCATGCCGAACAAGGGCGACGAGTTTCACCATTTCGGCTGGAACGCCTGCTCTTCGGCCCTTTCGCCGCTGAACGGTCACCCGTTTCTCGAGCGCCGCTTTCTGATCATTCCCGGCATGCGATCCTCGCGCATCTACGTGATAGACACCAAGGGCGGACCGACCAAGGCCAAGATCCACAAGGTCATCGAGCCGGAAGAAGTGTTTGCCAAGACCGGATACTCCAGGCCTCATACGATTCACTGCGGTCCGGAAGGTATTTATGTCTCGACGCTCGGCGGCGGCGGCCCTGACGGCACCGACGGACCTCCCGGCATCTTTGTCATGGATTGCCAGACGTTCGATGTCCTCGGGCGCTATGAGATCGATCGCGGGCCACAGGACAAGCAGTATGATTTCTGGTGGAACCTGCCACGCGACTACATGGTGTCGAGCGAGTGGGCACTTCCGCCGCAGTTCGAGAAGGGCATTGTCCCGGAAGATCTCCTGTCGAACAAATACGGACACCGGGTGCATTTCTGGAATTTGCGTGAACGCAGGAACGTGCAGACCATTGATCTGGGAGCTAATCACCAGATGGCACTGGAAGTCCGCCCGGCCCATGACCCGGTAAAGGAATACGGTTTCATCGGAGTGGTCGTTGACACGACAAACCTCGAGGGATCGATCTGGACATGGTGGCGCGAGGACGGCAAATTCCATTGCGAAAAGACGGCGACCATTCCGCCCGAGGCAGCCGCGAAGGATGACCTGCCGCCGCTTCTGCAGGGCTTCGAGGCGGTCCCGCCGCTGGTAACCGACATCGACCTGTCGCTCGACGACCGCTTCCTCTACGTATCCTGCTGGGGCACCGGCGAGATGCGCCAATATGATGTGACTGATCCGATGAAGCCCAGGCTTGCAGGGTCCGTCCATATTGGCGGCATCACGCGCAAGACCAGGCATCCCGGCGGCGGCGATTACAGGGGCGGACCACAGATGGTCGAGATCAGCCGCGACGGCAAACGCATTTACTGGACCAACTCGCTCTATTCGACCTGGGACGACCAGTTCTATCCCGGGGGCATCCCGGCAGCCATGGTTAAGGCCGATGTCGGCGAGAACGGTGGCATCACTCTGGACAAGGACTTTTATGTCGAGTTCCCCGAGGGGTATCGCGCGCACCAGATTCGTCTGGAAGGCGGCGATTGCTCGACGGATTCATTCTGCTATCCGTCGGTGTGACCGACGGCTCGGGCAAATGAAGCGATGAGCGATTGGACTACGGCCGGTCTCTGGCTGGCCGTCATCGCCAGCGGCATCTATCACGGCGTCAATCCCGGCATGGGGTGGCCGTTGGCCGTCTCGGCCGGACTGTTTGACAGACGTGCCGGCGCGTTGCTCCGGGCGCTCGGCCTTCTGGCAGCGGGGCACTTTGCGGCAATGATCGGCATCCTGCTGCCCTTCGGCGCGATGCTGACGCTGATTGTCTGGGAACGACAGATCCGCATCGCGGCGGGGTTGACCGTGATTGCAGCCGGGATCTTTCTCCTGATCAACCGGCGCCACCCGCGTGTCCTTGCCCGTATCCCGCCGGCGCAATTGGCCTTGTGGTCCTTCGCGGCCGCCACCGCGCACGGCGCCGGGCTGATGCTCGTGCCGATCTATCTGGGCCTGTGCCAGGCCGGGCAACCCGAGGTTGGACACCAGGCGGCTGCGACGCTGATGACCGGCAATCTAATCACCGCCGCCAGCGTCTCCGTGGTCCACACGGCCGCCATGATTGCGAGCGGCGGCGTCATCGCCGTTGCCGTCTATCGATGGCTCGGACCCAAGTTCATCTCACAAAGCTGGTTCAATCTCGACATTGTATGGGCCGTAAGCCTGATCCTGGTGGGGGGAATTGGGATCGCGAGTATCGGATACGCCCAGTGAAGTATCGGATACGCCCAGTGAGTTGTACGCATTTGGCAAAGGAATTCTCCCTTGCTGAGAATGCCCCGCCTTCAGGAAAGGTCTGCAAGGGGCGAACTTGGTCGTTTGGAGTGATTTGGGTTTTGGGAGGCGAGAGCGGCCGGTCATGAGG
>NZ_RZSC01000989.1:0-1798 GCF_003998155.1 Mesorhizobium sp. M1E.F.Ca.ET.063.01.1.1 | reverse complement strand
ATCCGGACGCCCGCCTGTTCGGCGCGGCGCGCCAGCATCGGCGCGTTGAGCGCGCTTTCGTCCCAGCCGAGCCGCATCTTGACGGTCACCGGCACCGAAACGGCGCCGACCACAGCTTCGATCAGGGAGAGCGCATGATCGAGATCGCGCATCAGCGCCGAGCCGGCATAGCCGCCCGTCACCTTCTTCGCCGGGCAGCCCATGTTGATGTCGATGATGTCGGCGCCCTCGCCGGCGGCGATTCGCGCGCCCTCGGCCATGTGCGCCGCCTCGCGGCCGGCAAGCTGCACCATGTGGACGGGCAGCCCGGAATGGCGGATGCGCAGGTCGCAGCCGGCCCTGCCCTTGGCCAGTTCGCCGCTGGCCACCATTTCCGACACGACCAGCCCGGCGCCATGGTTGTGGGCGCGCTGGCGGAATGGCTCGTCGGTGATGCCCGACATCGGCGCAAGGAACACGCGGTTGCGTATCTTCACGCCGCCAATGTCGAGTGGCGAAGCCAATGTGATCAATTCAAGCATGCACAAAAACCAAGCATGTTCAATTGCTGCACATTCTCTAGCCAGATGCAAGGCATTGTGCAACGCGCAATGACGTCACATTAAGGCGCATTTTGGAAAATGCTGGCCTTCCCTTCGAGCCGCGACTAAGCCTCTCGCCATGACCGACGCAAGTGAAAATCAGGGTTTGGACGCAGACGGCAAAGTCGGCGTTGTGATCGTCGCCGCCGGGCGCGGCGCCCGTGCCGGGCAGGCCGATGGGCCGAAGCAATATCAGCGTATCGGCGGCCGCGCCGTCATCGCGCACACGCTGGAGACGTTTCTTTCACATCCGAGAATTGGCCCGGTGGTCGTGGCGATCCACGCCGACGATGCCGAACTCTTCGAGCGCGCGGCGGGAGCGAATGCCAAGCGTGTTTTCGCGGTCACTGGCGGTTCGTCCCGCCAGGCCTCGGTTCGGCTCGGTCTCCTGGCATTGAGGGATCTGGCGCCGGGAAAAGTGCTGGTGCATGACGCGGTGCGCCCGTTCCTTGATGCCGGGCTGATCGACCGCATCATCGACGCCATCGGGGAACGGCAGGGCGCGCTGCCCGCCCTTCCCGTCGCCGACACGCTGAAGCGGGAATCCGCAACGGGCATGATCGAGGAGACGGTGTCGCGAGCCGGCCTGCATGCCGCGCAGACACCGCAAGGCTTTCCGTTCTGGCCGCTGCTGGCGGCCCACGAGAAGGCGCATCATTTGGGCAAGTCCGAATTCACCGACGACGCAGCGATCGCCGAATGGGCGCATATTCCGGTCAAGATCGTCGCCGGCTCGCCGGACAATGTGAAGCTTACCTGGGCAAGGGATATCGCGATGGCCGACCAGCGGCTTTCCAACGCGCTGCCGCGCTTTCCGGACATCCGCACCGGCAATGGCTATGATGTGCATGCCTTCGAGCCCGGCGACCATGTCACGCTGTGCGGCGTCGCCATTCCCTACGATCGAAAACTCTCCGGCCATTCGGACGCCGATGTCGGGCTGCACGCGCTTACCGACGCGCTGCTTGCCACCTGCGGCGCCGGCGACATCGGCACGCATTTCCCGCCATCGGACCCGCAATGGAAGGGTGTTGCCTCGAAGATCTTCGTCGAGCATGCAGCGAAGCTGGTGCGCGAGCATGGCGGGCGCATCGCCAATGCCGACATCACTCTGATCTGCGAAGCGCCGCGTGTCGGGCCCCACCGCGAGGCGATGACGGCGGCGCTGGCGGCGATGCTGGGCATTGCGGCCGAACGCATTTCGATCAAGGCTACGA
>NZ_RZSC01000988.1:0-1808 GCF_003998155.1 Mesorhizobium sp. M1E.F.Ca.ET.063.01.1.1 | reverse complement strand
GGGGTCCTTGGGTTGTGGTGCGTGGCTAATGGGAAGGCTGAGTTCCTTCGCGCCCCTCTCTGCCCTGCCGAGCATCTCCCCCACTTGGGGGGAGATTGGCGGTTCCAGCGCCGGCTCTTGCTTTCAACGTTGGTGATTGGCGAAGGCCACGGCGACATCTGATCTCCCCCCTTGTGGGGGAGATGTCCGGTCCACCCTCCGCAGCTGCAGCGCAGCAGCTGCGGAGGACGGGCAGGACAGAGGGGGCGTCTCACGTAGAGCTCCAGCACATTGCAGACGCCGCAAGAAGAGGCTGACGCTCTACGCGCAGCGACCCCCTCTGTCGCCTTCGGCGACCTCTCCCCCTCAAGGGGGGAGATTAGCGTCGGCACACTCACATCCCCCTCCCGCGATGGCCGTGGAACCGCGCATGATGATGCGCGCAGTAGGAACGCGTTCCAGTCGTGCGCAGGCCGCAACAGAGCATGTCGGGGCCGGGGCGGGCGCCGGGCGGATCGTGTTCCGGATCCTCGCGCAGCGCGAGGTCGATCGGCGCGCGGCAGCGGCCGAACAGGCATTCGAGGAAGCGCATGGCCGCGACATGCGGCTGGCGGCCGGGCGGCACCGGGGGTGGTGGTGCGGGAAGCTTGTAAAGCTGGGCTTCGGATTTTTGGCGCTCGCCGGGGGCGAGCCAGGCGGGCGGCAAGGAGCGCGCGGGTTTGCGTGCTTTGGGTTTTTTGGGCTTGGGCGGAGTGCGGGCTTTGACGACGTCCGTTTGCGTGGCGACCCCACAGATGGGCATGTCGGCCGGACAGCGCCCCCCTCTGCCCTGCCCGTCCTTCGCAGCAGCTGCGCTGCAGCTACGGAGGGTGGACCGGCCATCTCCCCCACAAGGGGGGAGATTGGCAGTTGCGGCGCCGGCTTCCTCCACCAACTCGACATGCCTCGAAAGCGCTGCCGGCTCGGAAAGCGTCACGCCTCCAGCCGCCACCCTGCCCCGCCGGCCTGGACGATCCGGCCGCGCCGCGTGCTTCCTTGGCCGGCCGCCGGCGCGGCCGCCTTTCGGGTTGGCGAAGCCGATGGCGCTGAGGCCGGCGTTGCGGTGGACGATGCCGATGATGGCGTTGCGCGAGACCGGGCTGCCGCGTAGGGCGCTGAAGCGGCCGGCGATGCGCGAGGCCGAAAGCCCCTCCCTCAGCCAGGCGGCGATCTCGTCGATTTCCTTTTCGGTGTAGGCGGCTGCCATCTTTCTCATTCCGTTGATTGCTAGGGCTTGGGCTTGCGAAGGGCTCGGCTCGGGCCAAGCGCCAGGGTTCGGCCGCGAGGCCGATGTCAGGTCAGCGAAAGGGTTGGAGGTCAGGCGACGCCTGGTGCGCTTCGCCGTTTTGTGGAAACGGCTAAGCGCTCCATCTCGTTGTTTTGACGCAATTCCGGACGGAAAACCGCTTCGCACTTTTCCTGGAATTGCGCCTCGTTGTTCCGACGCAATTCCGGACGGAAAACCGCTTCGCACTTTTCCTGGAATTGCTCTGGCGCCGCACCAAGCAGTCGAAGAAGTGCCGCCTCGGCGGCGGCCCGCGTCAGGCCCGACACCGC
The DNA here is from genome assembly GCF_003998155.1 of Mesorhizobium sp. M1E.F.Ca.ET.063.01.1.1. NCBI lineage: Bacteria > Pseudomonadati > Pseudomonadota > Alphaproteobacteria > Hyphomicrobiales > Phyllobacteriaceae > Mesorhizobium > Mesorhizobium sp. M1E.F.Ca.ET.063.01.1.1. Next base: position 233 of record NZ_RZSC01000988.1, on the reverse strand, counting down.
CCGGCCCGTCGCGCGATCAAACAGGATGACGGTGCCGTCCTCGGTGCGGATGCAGCTTGTGCCGCCGGAATTGGCGGCCGGAGCCGGGGGAGGAGCGGCTCCGGCCGTTCCGGTGAACCGGGGTGCGGGCGGCTCGACCGGATCCGAGGCAAACGCCCCGGGATGCGTCCGGACCGGGGAGGAGGACAGCCCGGACGAATGGAATTCATGAGTCGAGGGACGCGCGTTCATGC
>NZ_RZSC01000987.1:0-1809 GCF_003998155.1 Mesorhizobium sp. M1E.F.Ca.ET.063.01.1.1 | reverse complement strand
CATGACCCTTGAGACCATCAGCCAGATGAGCGATGATCCGCTCATCAGCCTGCCGGCAGTGGCGCGCTGATCAGTCCGGCCCTTGCCGGAGAGCACGGCGACCAATGCCGTTACCTACACCACGCCATGGGGCACGATCCGACAATCCCTCAGACCACAGGACGGCCGCGAACTCCGGACCTATTCCCTTGAGGCTGAGCAGCAGGGCCGGTGTTGGCTCATCTGCCGCGACAAGCAAGGCGTCGCGTGCCTCTTCAACATCCTTGATCTGCTGGATCAGCAACTCGATGCGATCAAGCTCGCGGCTGATCTGCGCCATGAGCGCCGGCGGCAGTGGACGCCCATCTCCGGTAATGAGCGCGTCGAGGCGTTTGCGTCGATCGCCTTTCAACGGTTCGTATCCGGACACACCTTGGCTGAACAAAAGCCCCTTTATCCTGTTGACGTGCCTGATCCGCTCGTTCGTCAGCGCCTTCCGCTCCCGCACCAACCGGCGACGGTCTTCCTCCTCCGGCGTTGGCACTCGCAACATCGCGCAAACCCGAGGCTCGCCGCGGTTGTAGGCCAACAACGCTCGAACCAGTGCTTCCCCGTCAATCCTGTCGGTCTTGGCCCGTCGGCGGCGACGCGATGTGGCAATGGATGCCGGTCCACGACATAACTCTCGATGCTTTCGTGTTCGAGGACCCGATGTATCCAGAATCCATCCAGACCAGCTTCCTGGATTGATATGACCCGGAAACTCTGCCCTGTCCGCACTTCCGCCTTTCGCTGCAGCTCTGCGAAGTGACCGAGCAAACCCGGAATGTCGCCCCCCGACACGACGTGTCTCGACATTCTCTCGCCCACCTGGCGAAAGCGAACTCACCAGCCATTTTGAACGAGACAGTTCTAACGAGACAAATATTGCGGCAAGATCGACGCGGATAGCGGCCGGGGCTTTGGTGGTGTTGGCTTGCATGCTGACCTCCAGGTGATGTTTGGCGACTTCACTCTGGCAGAGCGCTGGTCGCCTTCCATCCCCATAGGATCTTCTGACATATTGGCTATGGACACGGCTCAATGACTTTCCGCACAGCGGACAAACCCACACTTTGACCCCAGCGCGCGCTGAAATCACGATCACGTCCTCGTCCTCGGCGGTACTCTCGACGATTAATCCGGCCGGGATCAGGGACGACAAACGCAAAATGTTCGCCATGGTGCTGATCCCTCACAAAACAGCACCACGCCGCCATGCAAAATCATCGAATTTGAGTCAGACCCAAAACCGGCCCGCTGGCGGTCTGGCTTTGGAATGAACTGACGAACGCGAGGATTGCCGATCGTGTGTCTTTGATGCGCGCCACGCAAGCGCCGCCCTCTCCGATGCCGAACACAGAGGATCGTCATGACGCGGCCCGGTCTGGCCCAGATTGTGCGAACCGGACAGGGAAGTCCGGATCAAGACGGCGCCTATGTCGTGCGGGCGCTGCTGTCGGCACGCGACGTCCTGGTCGGCGTCCGCGGCAAGATCGAGAACGAGATCCGTGGGCTGCTCAAGACCTTCGGCATCATGTTCGGGAAGAAGCTCGGCGGCTTTGCCCGTCGTGCCGAGGAAATCGTCTCCGGTGAGTTGACGGCAGCGCCTAGATCAGAGCAATCGGCGAGGCGATGATCGAGGCTCGCCGATCCATCATCGAGCGGATCGGGGCGCTCGACGCGCGCGTTCGCGCGGCCGCGAAACAGAATGCCATGGCCCGGCTGTTCATGACCGCACCAGGCGTTGGCGTGTGATCGCGCTTTCGGTCGCCTCGACCTATGACGATG
>NZ_RZSC01000986.1:0-1836 GCF_003998155.1 Mesorhizobium sp. M1E.F.Ca.ET.063.01.1.1 | reverse complement strand
CTGTCATAGCGCGCGGACAGGGGTACGAAAGCCAAGCTTTGCAATGCGATCGCAGATATTTTGGGCGGCATGCCAGGTTCCGTTCACGCATGCCACCCATTCGTCGCAAAGCGCCCCTGAAAACCTCAGGCGGCCCGCAAGTGCCGTTCAGCGTCGCGTGCGGCGATTTTGGCAAGCGGCGCGAGGATCGCACTTTCGGCCTTCAGCGCGACATCACCCAACGAGATGAGGCCCGTCATCCGTTTCTGCCGGTTGAGCACCGGAAGGTGATGCACCTGACGCTCCTGCATTTGCCCAAGCGCCTGTTCCAGGGTCTGATCCTCGAAACAGAAGAATATGCCGGGCGACATCACCGCGCGGCATGTCAATTTATCGAGGCTCTCGCCGGCGGCCACGGCGCGGCACGTGATGTCGCGATCCGTGATCATGCCAACGAGCCGATCATTTTCGCCGATCGGCACGCAACCGATACCTTCATCGCGCATGACGCGCGCGACTTCCCGTATCGGTGTATCGGGGGAGTACCAACGCACTTTCCCCGTCATCGCTTCCTTTACCAGCATGGTCGCCTCCATGTGGCCTGGTCCCATCGGGATCGCGGACGGATGCAGCACGAGAGACAGGACCTGGCAATAATCATTGCTGCGGACAATTCCGCCCGCGAAGTCCTGGAAATGACTATGCACCCGAACGATACGGTCTGGCCAGACTCTATTCGGGCCGGTCGGATCCGAAATGACGAGCAGGCCCCCAAACGACTCGGTAATAGCTGATCCGGTCGCACGCCTCGCGAGTGGCTACATCAGATGTTGCAACCAAGTTCGAATGTCGCGTTGCCAGCAAAATAGAAATCGCGATGGGCGTCATCCGCCGATCAACGACCTTCGACAACATCTTCCGCTCACCCAGAACCAATCCCACCGGCTGTCGGCATCCAGCAAAGGGGGCGACATTTCTGGTTCCTTGATAATGAGCTATCGGATCTGAAGTGATCCATCAGCGGCGGCAGGCGGCGAAGGCACATCGCGGCCGGGCTCGGCCTCTTTGACTTAGCGCAAATTCCGGCTGGCTCCTTCAGGTTATGATTGTTGCAGAATGGCCCACTATTCAGGAAGAAGGGATTTGGTTCGGAGCATCATCCGATCAAAACTGGGCGGCCCAATGCGACATTCGTTCGACTTCGAAGTGTTGCGTGGGGTGGCCATCTGTCTTGCGTTGCTGATGGCGCTGACCACGGTCCTTCACGGCCACGTCAACGCGGTCGCTGCTCCGCATGGCATCCAGTGGTCAGCGCAGCATAACCATGGCTCCGCAGCGATCCGGCATGATGGCCGTCACGCTCCGTGCAATGGCGTTGGGCACACGCATAATCAAGGAATATGTTTTGCCGCCGCTTCGGGCTGCTCTTTCTGCGTTCCAGTTGACGCTCAAGCATTCGTGGTGACATCGCACGCCCAGCCGGTCGCGACTGCGCCGCCCTTTGCTTCTTCTCCAGCAGACGTGCCGATTCGTCTGCGCCCTCCAAAACTCACCGTGATCGCCTGAGCGCACGAACCCTCGCGTCCGCGCGCTTCGCCGCCGGTCAATCCGGCCTCGAGTCACGAAACATGAGAGCTTTACAATGCAATCCATATCCCGTCGCCAGTTCCTGGCGTCCACGGCGGCTGCCGGCGCTGCGAGCGTCATCCTGCCGCTGATCACTGCTCATGCCGCGCGAGCGGCCAAGCCTACAATCATCCGGGCCGATACCCGCGTCATCGACGTTGCCGGCCGTGCCGCCAAGGTCTTCGGTCTCGTCCAGCCCGATGGCACGCATGGGCTTACCATGTCGGCAGC
>NZ_RZSC01000985.1:0-1838 GCF_003998155.1 Mesorhizobium sp. M1E.F.Ca.ET.063.01.1.1 | reverse complement strand
ACGAACTCTTCTTTCTGGCTCATCACGCTTCTGGCCTCGAATGGCATCCCGAACCCCCTCGCGCAAAACGCGCAAAACTGTTCGCGATGTCTTCGCACACCTGTTCGCGATGTCCCCGGTCCAAACAAAGGGGAGAAGGGGGGCGTTGGCGCTACCCCTGCGAAGGCGTAAACCTCGCTACCAGCGTGTGGCTTTCCGCCGGATAGATGAAGCGCACATGGGTGACTGGGTGCTCCGCGCTCCACGTTCGCCGCTCGACCACCAGACAGGGCGCGCCGGGATCGATGTCGAGCGCATCGGCGATAGTCTCATCAGCCGCCATGGCGCGGATGCGGTGCTCGGCCTCGCTCCACGGCACGCGGCCGATCAGCCACGGGCCGGGAGCGATCTCGAAGAACTCTTCCTCTCCGGCCCCGGCCACCGCTGAAAGATTGATCAGCCGCTGCTCGAGCGCGAACGGCCGTTCGCCGGCAAAATGCAGGCTTTCCAGCCAAAGTACCGGACCCGGAGCGGAGAGCCCGAGCAGCGCGCGGTCCTCGGCGCTGCTGCGCCGCTTCAGCCGCTCAAGCCGTTCGTAGCGATAGGGCAGGCCGAGCGCCTCGACCTCGATCCGGATGTCGTGGAGCTCCAGCACCGCCGCCTGCGATTGCGGCTGGCGCACGAAACTTCCTGAGCGGCGGCGGCGCTCGATCAGCCCCGCCTTGGCGAGCTGCGACAGCGCCTTGTTCACCGTCATGCGTGAGCATTTGTATTCGGCCGTCAGCTCGTGCTCGAAAGGAATGCGATGGCCAGGCGCCCAGGCGCCGGACAGGATCTTTTCGCGGATATCCGACAGGATGCGCTGGTGTAGCGAGACGCTCTCGCCACTTTCAACATCATCTGTCTCGACCAGGCTCATGGGCTTTCCTGCTTCAGTTCTGGGACAGCGCCGTCATCACCTGGCGGAATCGCTCGGCAACAACCTCACGCTTCGCATGCCTGCCGCCGCTGACCTGCTTTTTCCCGTGCACCCAGACGCAATCCACCTTGCTGCCATTGGCGAAGATCCAGGCGTCGAGGATCGCGTCTCCCGCCTTGCCCGCAAGCGAGGCATGGTTGGTGTCGAGCGAGACGAAATCGGCGGGACCGCCGACTGCAATCCGTGACGATCCGGCACCGAGCGCCTGGCGGCCGCCATCCAATGCCGCATCGAACAGCGCGCGCCCCGTGGAGCCGCCGGCGCGCGCCAGAACATTGCGGGCGCGGTGGGCGAGGCGCTGCGAATATTCGAGTTGCCTGAGCTCGTCAGGCAGGCCGATCAGCACGTTGGAATCGGAACCGACGCCGAAGCGGCCGCCCTGTTCGATAAACAGCGGCGCGGCAAATGTGCCGTCGCCGAGATTGGCCTCGGTGATCGGGCAGAGCCCAGCGATCGCGCCGCTCTTCGCCATGGCGATGGTCTCCGCCTCGCTCATATGCGTGGCGTGGATCAGGCACCAACGCTTGTCCACTGATGCCTGGCCAAGCAGGAATTCAACCGGCCGCGCGCCCGACCAGGCGACGCAATCCTCGACTTCCTTGACTTGCTCGGCGACATGGATGTGGACCGGGCCGTCCGGCGCCAGTGCCACGACTGCATTGAGCTCGTCCGGCGTTGCCGCGCGCAAGCTGTGCGGCGCAGCACCGACCACCGCTTGCTCCAGCATCGACACGCCTTCGCGGCTTTTCTCAAGCAGCCGCCCGAAGCGCTCGACATCATTGATGAATCGCCGCTGGCCTTCATTGGGAGCTGCGCCGCCGAAGGCGGAGTGGGCGTAGAAGACCGGCAGCAGCGTCAGAGCGATACCGGTCTCGGAAGC
>NZ_RZSC01000984.1:0-1849 GCF_003998155.1 Mesorhizobium sp. M1E.F.Ca.ET.063.01.1.1 | reverse complement strand
CAATTCGAGGATCTGCGAAGCCGAGCGCTCGACCTTGGCTTCGTCTATGCCCCGGCGCCGAAGGGCGACCCGGATATCGAGAGCATGCTGGCGCGTCGCGAGCCGCTGGTTCTGGCGATACCCGAGGGCGATCCGCTTGCCGGTGTCGCCGACATCCGGCCCGGCCATCTCGACGGCCGCGTCTGGATCACCGTCGTGCGCCAGCCGGACGACACCAACCGGGCCCAGTTCCTGGCGGCCTGCATCGAGGCCGGCTTCGTACCCGAGATCGCCTATGAGACGGCCGACCCGTTGACCTCGCTCGGCCTGGTCAGCGCCGGCCTTGGCCTGGCGACGGTGCAGGAAAGCCTGCGCGACGCGGCGCCAGCCGGCATCGTCTTCCGCGATCTTCCCTGGTTCAAGCGCAGTGTTGAGATCCATCTCGCCTGGCGGCGCAACGATCGGAGGGCGGTGGTTGCGGATTTGAGGAGGGCAGTAGGCAGTAGGCAGTAGGCAGTAGGCAGTAGGCAGTAGGGCTGTGTCTCTATTGCCCACTGCCCAATCCCTACTGCCTACATCTTGTCTATCACCGCCTGCACGCCCTCCGTCGGCGCGTCGACCGACGAACCCGCCACCATGATGGCGGCGACGATGGCCTCGGGGTCGTTGACCATAAGCGGCTTCACCCGATGCGCGGTGTGGATGAAGCCTTCCTCCGCCATGTGCTCGATCAGCGAAAGCATCGGGTCCCAGAAGCCTTTGACATTGGCGAAGACGATCGGCTTGCGGTGGTGGCCGAGCTGCGCCCAGGTCATGATTTCGACGATCTCCTCGACCGTGCCGATGCCGCCCGGCAGCGCCACAAAGGCGTCGGATTTTTCGAACATCCTGTGCTTGCGCTCATGCATGTTGTCGGTGATCAAAAGCTCGTCGAGCTTGTCGAGAGCTGTTTCCGTCGCCTCCCTGTTGATCAGGAAGCGCGGGATGATGCCGGTCACCTTGCCGCCGGCTTTCAGCGCCCCGTCGGCGACGGCGCCCATGATCCCCTTGGTGCCGCCGCCATAGATCAGGCGCAGGCCGGATTTCGCCAGCGAGCGGCCGAGCAGATGACCGGCCTTGACGTAGGCTTCGTCGCGGCCCGGAGACGAACCGCAATAGACGCAGACGGATCGAATCGTGTTCATGGCGATGATTGGTGATGGGGACGGTCGGCGTGGTCAAGCCCATGGACGGGCTTTTTCTTGTAGCACTTGATAAAACACGCTAGACCGGCGTTAGGTGGCTAAGGGGGCAGAAAAGATTATGGCTATCAGTGCTTCAAAGGCGTTTTTGTTCGCGGCGGGCGGCCTTGCCGTCGTCGCGGCGGTCGCCTACGGGTCGGGCGCGCTCGGCCCTTACATCAACGACCAGAAACCGTCAGACGTCGCGGCACTTCCGCAGGCGGGCACGAAGCCGGCTGAATCCAACAGCACGTCCACCGAGGCGCGCCTGCCGCAGACGCAGGCTCCGGCCAGCACCGACAATACGATGGCTCCGGCCAACAAGATGGCACCCGCCAACAACGCAATGGCGCCGGCGGACAACGCGACGGCTCCGGCGGCATCCGCGCCGGCCGCTAAGGCGCCCGCTGCCGGTCCGACATTGCCGACCTTCGATGTCGTGCGCGTCGAAGGCAATGGCTCGATCGTCGTCGCCGGCAGTGCCGCGCCCAATGCCAAGGTCGAGATCCTGAACGGTGGGGCGGTGCTCGGCTCGACCGATGCCGGCCCCGACGGCGCCTTCGCTATCGTGCTCGACGACCCGCTGAAGCCGGGCGACTACACGATCACGCTGCGCGCGACGGCCGGCGGCGTTGCCGTCGCCTCGGCGC
>NZ_RZSC01000983.1:0-1854 GCF_003998155.1 Mesorhizobium sp. M1E.F.Ca.ET.063.01.1.1 | reverse complement strand
GCCGACGACCTTCTCGGTGGTTGGCTGGTCGAGCCCCGCCTTCTGCGAAACGGAGTTGACGATATCCTGAACGTTCATGGCATTCCCCTTTTCGTCGTCTGGATCGGGCGCGACCGTATCGACAGCTTCCCTTCCTAATGTGACAGCACCATCAAGGCTTTCGGAAATGACCAAAACGTGATGACCCGCCTTGGCGGTATCCGCCGCGAGGGAAGCGTGCCGATGAACGAACGATCCGGCCAGACGGTCACCCGTCCGTGACTGGACCGGGCAAGCTTCAACCCTATCTTGCGCATCACACAGTCACGGGGAGAACCATGACCGAACCTTCAGCCAGGCCTGTCATCACGCAGCCCATCATCACTCAGGCGATGATCGATGCCTATGACGAGTACACGCATTTGACCCTCGACCGACGCCGCTTCATGGAGCAACTGACCAGGCTCGCCGGATCGGGCGCGGCGGCCGCTGCGATCGCACCGATGCTGGCGGCGAATTCGGCCCAGGCGGCGATCGTCGCCGAGGACGATCCGCGTGTGAAGGGTGAGGACATCGCCTATCCGGGCAGCAGCGGCGAGATGAAGGGCTATCTGGTCAAGCCGGCGGGCCAGTCTGGCAAGCCCGGCACCGTTATCGTCGTCCACGAGAATCGGGGACTCAATCCGCATATCCGCGATGTCGCCCGGCGCGTGGCGCTGGAAGGCTTCATCGCGCTGGCGCCCGATTTCCTGTCGCCGCTCGGCGGCACGCCCGCCGACGAGGACAAGGCGCGCGACATGTTCGCCAAGCTCGACGCCGCCCAAGTCACGGCCGACGGCGTCGCGACGGTCGCGTACCTCAAGGGCTTGAAGGACGGCAACGGCAAGGTCGGCGCGGTCGGGTTCTGCTGGGGCGACGGCACGGTGAACCAGCTTACCGTCAACGCACCGGACCTCAGCGCCGGCGTCGCCTATTACGGCATGCAGCCGAAGGCCGAGGATGTGCCGAAGATCAAGGCGGCGCTGCTGTTGCATTATGCCGGGCTGGATGAACGCATCGACGCCGGCATCGATGCCTACAAGAAGGCGCTCGATGCTGCGCATGTCGAATACACGGTCTATGTCTATGATGGCGTCAACCACGCCTTCAACAACGACACCTCGGCCGCGCGTTACGATAAGAAGGCGGCCGATCTCGCTTGGGGGAGGACGATCGCGTTCCTGAAAGAGAAGCTGGCCTGAGGTGTGTGATGTTCAGGTGAGCCCGGCCTGCAAACGACACCGTCGGCGGATCACTCCTGCGCCGGCTTGTGCATGGCCACGCCCACCACGACCAGCGCAATGCCGAGGCAGTCAGTGAGGCTCGGAACTTGTCTGAGCACGATGACGCCGATCAGCGTCGCGGTGAGCGGCAAGAGCGAGAGCATCAAAGCGAAGCTGGCGCGCGGCAGCCGCGCCATGGCGAGCTGGTCGCAGATGTAAGGGATAACCGAGGAGCAGATGCCAACGCCGATCGCGGCGACGAGCAGTTGCGGGGCCGAAAAAGCGGGCAGCGCCTCGCTGAAGCCCACCGGCAGCACGACGAGGAAGGCGATCGCCATGGCGGTGCCGAGACCTGTGATGCCGATGCCGGTCTGGGCGATGCGGTGGCCCAGCACGATGTAGCCGACGAACAGCGCGCCGTTCAAAAAGGCCCAGAACAGGCCGACCGGGTCGCTGGACCATTTGATATCGATCAGCAGCAAGGTGCCGGCGACGGCGATGGCCAGCGCTGCGACATTGCGCCGGCTCCTGAGGCCGACCAGCGCGACGCCGATCGTGCCGACGAATTCGATCGCGGCGACCAGCGAGATCGGCAGGCGGTCGAGCGCCAGAT
>NZ_RZSC01000982.1:0-1855 GCF_003998155.1 Mesorhizobium sp. M1E.F.Ca.ET.063.01.1.1 | reverse complement strand
GTTTCGGGTGGATCGATCTGTTCGATACGCCCGCGGTTCATCACAGCCACTCTGTCGGACAGGGCCATGGCCTCGCCCTGATCATGCGTAACATAGATCGCCGAGAAGCCGACCTGTTGGTGCAGCCGGCGTATCTCCGCCCGCAACTGCAAGCGCAGTGTCAGGTCCAAGGCAGAGAGTGGCTCGTCGAAAAGCAGCACCGCCGGACGAACAGCTAGCGAACGCGCCAGCGCCACCCGCTGCCGCTGTCCTCCGGAGAGCTGTTCGGGATAGCGCTCCTCCATGCCGCGGAGCCGTACGGTATCAAGAGTCTCGGCAATCCGGCGAGCAATTTCGTCCCGGGGAACGCCTCGCATTCGTAATCCGAAGGCGATGTTGTCCGCCACCGTCTTGTGCGGAAAGAGAGCACCTGACTGGAAGATCGTCGCCGTATCGCGCAGATAGGGCGGCAGGCGATCGGCGCGTTCGCCATTGATGCGGATTTCGCCGCCGTTGAGTGATTCGAAGCCGCCGACCATCCTTAGCGTGGTCGTTTTCCCCGATCCCGACGGACCTAGAAGAGTGAGGAATTCTCCCTTTCGAAGAGAAAGGGATATTCCGTCCACCGCCACGACCGCGCCAAAGCTGCGGTGGAGGCGATCCAATTCCAGCGCCGGCACCATAGTCGTCCCTCAACCCGCTGAACGCGAGATCGTGAGCTTCATCCGCTCGTCGAACGCCTGGTACTCGTTGTTAATGCTCTTCCATCCCTCCATCGTGATCAGCTGGAACATTCGGTGAAAGTCCTCGTTCGACTGCGGGTAGTTCTGCCAGTGTAATGGCACAGTGACGTCCCGGCGCGACATGAAGACCATCGATTTTGCGAGGAACCGGTTCTGTGTCTCCTTCTCCAGGAGATAATTCTGGAAAAGGTCGGCTAGATCGTTGTGGTGGGCGCCGCGAACCTTGATGAACCAATCGGTCCAGGCGGAGGTGCCTTCTTTGGGGACAGTGATCAGATACTCGCCGGGGCTGGCCTGCATCAGGGAAAGCGCGTCCGAGGAGTAGGTTAGTGCTGCGTCCGCCTCGTCCTGGTTCAGAACAGTGGCCTCTTCCGCGCCGCTCATGTACCAACGCGCAACGCGCAGCTTGTCGAGCTGAGCAAATAACGGCTCTGCGGTCGCCATTGCGAACATGTCCTGGAGGCCCTGCTTGCCTCCGCTCATCAGCGCGGGAACCGAGAGCGACCACCACCAGGATGACCCGTCAAGAGTGACCTTCTTCGCAAGCTTCTCGTCCCAGAGAATCGACCAGCTAGTGGGCTCGATGCCTAGGCTCTTGCGGACCAGGAGCATGCAGGTGCCGCCGGAAAACGGGACACCGTAGTCCTCCGCACCCGGGCGGGTTTCGGCGAAGTAGGGATAGACCGCCTCAAGATTGGGGATCGCCGCGCGGTTATTCTTAAGCCACAACTTCTCGGCAATACCCTGCCCGGCGACGGACTCCTCGGTAATGGTAATGTCAAAGGGTGGATTGTCCGCCGGAGCAGCAAGGATTTGCGGCACCATCTGGTCCCATCCGCCATTGCTTTCCACCCGTGTTCCATACTCGGCATTGAAGGGCTCGATCACCGTTTCCTTGAAAACCGTCTCGTAGCCGCCGGACCAAGGGACGACGATCAGGCCTTCGCCTGCAAAGCTCGTCTTAGCCGAGGCGACGGAAACACGCCCAATGATTGCGGGCATGGCCAGCGTGGCAGCGCCCGCGCACAGGAAACGTCGGCGAGAAAGTTGAAGTTTTCCATCCCTAACAGTCATTTTGTTCCCTTTTATCGTTGGGTGAATCCGGTGATAATGTTGGCGGTGTTGGTACCCAG
>NZ_RZSC01000981.1:0-1862 GCF_003998155.1 Mesorhizobium sp. M1E.F.Ca.ET.063.01.1.1 | reverse complement strand
AGTGACGAGAGCGCCATGATGCGGCGACGCGCGCCCGACACCGCCATGTGCGTGGCAGAGCATTTCCGCGACCAGGGCCATCGCGTGCTGCTGGTGCTGGATTCGATCACCCGCTTCGCCCACGCGCTGCGCGAGGTGGCGACGGGAACCGGCGAGCCGCCGGTCGCGCGCGGCTACCCGGCCTCGGTCTTCACCGATTTGCCCAAGCTGCTCGAGCGCGCGGGACCAGGCGCAGAGGGCAAAGGTTCGATCACCGCCATCATCTCGGTGCTTGTCGACGGCGACGATCATAACGACCCGGTGGCCGATTCGGTGCGCGGCATCCTCGACGGCCATGTCGTCCTCGACCGCGCGATCGCCGAGCAGGGACGCTACCCACCGGTAAATCCGCTGTCGTCGATCTCGCGTCTCGCCGACAAGGCCTGGAGCGCGGAGCAGCGCCTGCTGGTGACCAGGTTGAAGTCGATGATCGCGCGTTTCGAGGATACGCGCGATATCCGCCTGCTTGGCGCCTACCAGGGCGGCGCCGATGCCGAGCTCGACATCGCCGTGCGCCAGGTGCCGCTGATCTACGAGGCGCTCACGCAGTCGCCGAGGGATCGCGCTTCGGCCGATCCGTTCGCCGACCTCGCCCGCCATCTCAAGGGGAAGCAGAATGGCGATCAAGGAGACTGATCTGCAGCAAACCGAGCGTCTGCTGCGCGAGATGATTGCCGAGGCCAAGGCCACCGAGGAGGCCGAGGCCAGCCGCGACTTGGCTATCAACGGTCTGTTTCCGAAGGTGGAATGGCCGCAGCCGCCGCGGGCCGAATTTCCGCGCCTGGCCGACAGGAAAGCGGACCGGCGCAGCGATTTCGTCGTCGCCGCGCTCGGCATCACGCTCGGGCTGATCTGCGCGCTGTTTCCCTGGTACATCTTCTTCAACCAGGAGCAATTCGGCGTGCAGGCCATCAAGTTCGGTGGCAGCGGCAGCAATTCCGGACGCGAGGGCGGTGGCGTCGCGGCCGAACGCAGCGCATCGCTGACGGCCAAGGACGTTCCCAATGCCGATATCGACCTGCTTGCCACCGGAACGGTGCAGGACGAACCCCCGCCGGCGCCCGGCGATCAGCCCTTCCCGGCCGCCGTGTCGGAGTTCAAGGTTGTGCATGTCGCCAATGGCCGCGCCATGATCGAGGACGATACCGGCCTGTGGATCGTCCAGCGCGGCTCGGTCCTGCCCGATTCCAGCCGCGTCGCCTCGATCGAACAGCGCGGCGGCAAATGGGTGATCGTCACGGACGCAAACAAGGTGGTCGAGCTTTCCAGGTGATGGCGCTGTAACGGACTTCGGGCCTATCCGCGCAAGGTCCGCGCAAGACTGACGGCCTAGTCTTGTGCCTACTCGCCCGGAGAGTCCCATGGAACCCGTCAACCTTTTTGATCTCGCCACCCGGCAGTCGCAATGGCTGGCCGTGCGCCAGTCCGCGATCGCCTCCAACATCGCCAATGCCAACACGCCGGGCTACACGGCAAATGACGTCGAGCCGTTCGAAAAGGTTCTCGACCGGACCGCGGTGACATTGAAGGCCACCGAAGCAGGCCATCTTGGCGCCGAGACGACGAATGCCGGCTTCAATGTCAAGCCGCAGGAAGCCACCGGCTCGATCATGCCGTCGAAGAACACCGTCGTTCTCGAAGACGAGTTGATGAAGGCTGGCGAAGTGCGCCGCTCCTTCGAGCTCAACACGGCGATCGTCAAAGCCTTCCATTCGATGATGACGATGGTGGTGAAGAGCTGACCATGGACGCGCTGACCGCAGCCCTCAAAGTCGCATCATCAGGCCTTGGCGCCCAGTCGGAGCGCCTGCGCGTGGTGTCGG
>NZ_RZSC01000980.1:0-1866 GCF_003998155.1 Mesorhizobium sp. M1E.F.Ca.ET.063.01.1.1 | reverse complement strand
GAAGCCGGCGCCGATGCCTTGAATCTTGTGCGGGCCGGGCTGGCCGCCGGAGAGCACGGGCGAGGCTTCCGGCTCGACCGCCACGACATGCAGCGAAGGCTTGCGCTTCTTCAGCACCTGGCCGACGCCGGTGATGGTGCCGCCGGTGCCGATGCCGGCGACGAAGATATCGACCTCGCCATTGGTGTCGTTCCAGATCTCCTCGGCCGTGGTGCGGCGGTGGATTTCCGGATTGGCAGGGTTCTCGAACTGCTGCGGGATGATGGCGTTGGGCAGCGTGGCGGCGAGCTCGTCGGCCTTGGCGATGGCGCCCTTCATACCTTTCGGCCCTTCGGTGAGCACCAGCTCGGCGCCGAGCAGCGCCAGCATCTTGCGCCGCTCGACCGACATGGTCTCCGGCATGGTGAGGATCAGCTTGTAGCCCTTGGCGGCGGCGGCGAAGGCCAGCGCGATGCCGGTGTTGCCGGAAGTCGGCTCGATCAGCGTGGTCTTGCCGGGCGAAATCTTGCCGGCCGCCTCCAGCGCTTCGATCATGGCGACGCCGATGCGGTCCTTGACCGAGGCGATCGGATTGAAGAATTCGAGCTTGGCCAGGAGGTTAGCGACGATGCCCTTCTCCTTCGCGAATTTATCCAGCCGCACCAGCGGGGTGTCTCCAATCGTCTCGGTGATCGAGTTGAAGATGCGGCCGCGGCCGGGTACGCGCGAGGAGGTGACGGGCTTGTTCATTGGTTTCGCTCCCAAGGCAAAGGCACAGGCAGACAGAATAGGACTTTCAGCCGCGCAAGATAGGCCGGCGGCCGAAAATATCCGAGTGGGGCGGTTGCTCAAAACCACCCCGCGCCGGAAATGCATTTTCCGGATCGGCCCGTTTTCGGAATGCTTTCGCCGAATCGGGACCGGTTGAGGTCTGAGGCTACTGACGCGCCGCGATAGCCGCTGCCGCTCCCATCATGAAGCCGGCGGCGGTGCGGTTCAGAACTTTCAAGGCGCGCGGCGATTTCAGGAACCAGCGCGCCTTGGCGGCCAGCGCCAGATAGGGCACCAGAACCACGAACAGCACGACGACGGTCAGCGCGACAAGGATGCCATAGTCGGCGAGCGTGATGGTCTTCAGGTCGACGATGGTCGGCGTGATGGCGAGATAGAAGATCATCGTCTTCGGGTTGCCGAGCGTCACCGTCAGCCCGGCGATGAAGCTCGACACCAGGCCGCCCTTGCCCTTCCGCGCCTCGACGGTTTCCGGCGAAATGCCGCTGGTCCAGAAGCGCCAGGCAAGGAAAGCGAGATAGGCGACGCCCGCCCATTTGATGGCGAGGAACACCATGCCGAAGGTCTGCGCGACGAAGGCGAGGCCGAGCACGACGGCGGTGAGATAGGTGAGGTCGCCGAGCATGAGGCCGAACGACATCGCCAGCGAGGAACGGAAGCCGGAGCCGAGCGCGCGGGCGACAAGCGCCGTGACGCCGGGGCCTGGAATGGCGGCGGCGACGCCGAGGGCGGCGCTGTAAGCGAGAAATCCGGTGAGTGTCATGGCTGCGGCCTGGCGTATGGTCCCCAAGGACCGGTGTGGAGCGCGGCTTCTATCATGATACCGGGTCGAGGGTAATTCCCCTCACGGCGGGATTCGTTGCGCCAGCTCGGCCGGGAGGTTCCCTAGCCTGGGCAATCGCTTCGATTTCGAACTCGCCCGTCACCTTTTTTCCGAGCGCTGGCGCTGCCCCTCACCTGCCTGCCGGCATCCTCTCCCCGTATAGTGACGGGGAGAGGGACCCTCTCATCGCCGGTTTCGCCAATCACCAGCGTCGCAGGAAAGACGCCGTCGTTGCGGCCAGCCGCTTCTCCCCGTCACTATACGGGGAGAAG
>NZ_RZSC01000097.1:0-13046 GCF_003998155.1 Mesorhizobium sp. M1E.F.Ca.ET.063.01.1.1 | reverse complement strand
GCCTCGATCGGCCCGCCCCACGTTTGCGCAAGCCCGGCGCCCGAAGTCACATAGAGCGTCTGGCCAAGCGGATGCGTATGCCAATGGGTGCGCGCGCCGGGTTCAAAGCTGACCAGCGTCGCCCTGAGCCGCGCCGGCGCCTCCTTCTCGATGATCGGTGTCTGCAGCACCTTGCCGGTGAAATACTTTTCCGGCGCAATGATCGTCGGCACGCTGCCGCACGCAATGATCTTCATCGTTCAAATCCTCAATCGTTGACGAAACAGCAAGCCGGAAGCGGCGCATCTCAGGATGTAGTTTCAACCGGCTATGAGGCTAGTGCAACGGGTCTTTCCGCTGCCAATGATGACAGCGTCGAAGCAGCTTTAGTGGTGCGTCAAATCTTTCTGTCAGCTGTTTAAAATACTGTCATAAATTGTTGCTTTTTAACCATAAAATGAGGCAGTCGGCCGAGCATTGGGGAACGAAGCAAGACAGTCGCCGCGCTCAATGTCTTTTTAACCGCTCGGCTCTAGCCATGGCCCGTGCTGTGGGGGGCGCGGACATGAGCATCTTGGCGACAATCAAGGATCATAGCGGCAGGATTTACCGCGGCATTCAGGCACTGCTCGTGGCGAGCATCGCCGCTACGGCAATTGCCGCCTTCGGACTGACCGAAGATGCCTCGCGCGCCACGGCTCTCGCCTTGTCGGCGATATCGACCGGCCTGGCGCTGCTGGTGCTGATGTATATGCGCTCGAGCGTCGTCCAGCGCCTGCAGTCGGCGGCGGACGCCGAAGCCGAGAAGCACCGCTTCCTCAGCGTCGACGCAATGACCGGCGCCATGACCCGGCGCTATTTCCTCGAAGCGTTGAGCGACAGTCTGGGCACCTTGCGCAACCGCCGGCAAGCGAGCCTTCTGTTGATCGACCTCGACCATTTCAAGCAGCTCAATGACACCTTCGGCCACCAGTTCGGCGACCTCGCGCTCGCTTATGTGGTCAAGGAGGCTGAGCGCATCTTTGACGACAGCCTTATCGGACGGCTGGGCGGCGACGAGTTCGGCGTCATCGTCCCGCATGGCGACACGGCTGCCCTCAACAAGGATGTCCGCCGGCTGCTCGACGCGATGCGGGCCGGAAAGCGGCATGAAGGCAAGGTCGTTCCGCTGTCGATCTCGTTGGGGGTTGCGCTTGCGCCGCTGCACGCTTCCAACCCCACCGAATTGATGTTGCTTGCCGATCTCGCGCTCTACGAAAGCAAGGCGGCTGGCCGGGGTCGTGTCACGGTCTTCGACGAGGAGATGCTGTCGGACAAGCGTTATCGCCGGCTCGTGGAGCGCGAACTGCGCGCGGCCGTCTATCTTGGCGAGTTGGAGCTCCACTATCAGCCGATCATGGGCGCCGAGGGCTCCATCGACGCTCTAGAAGGTTTGATCCGCTGGCGTCATCCCGTCCGCGGCCTGATCTCGCCGGCCGAGTTCATCCCGATCGCCGAGCGCTCGACCTTGATCGACATGATCGGCGAATGGGTGTTCAAGCGCGCTTGCGCCGATATCGGCCAGTTTCCGGGGCGACGCATCTCGATCAACGTCTCCGGCGAGCAGTTGAAGCGCGATGAGATCGTCACGATGTGCGACCGCATACTGCGCGAGACCGGCCGGTCGGCATCCGAGTTCATCATCGAGATCACCGAGACGGTCGCAACCGCCGCGACGCCGGAGATCCTCAGGCGCCTGGAAGCCTTGCGCGGGCTTGGCTTCGACATCGCGCTCGACGACTTCGGCACCGGTCATTGCGGCTTCAACTACCTGAAGACCCTGCCCATCGACTGCGTCAAGATCGACCGTTCCTACATCCGCAGCCTCGCCCACGACCAGGTGGCGCAGATCTTCGTTTCCGCGCTCGCCCAGATCGCCCGCATCCAGGACATCACCATCGTCGCCGAAGGCGTGGAGACGTCGGAGGAGTTCACCCTGGCTCGTGCGGCCGGCTGCAGCCGCTTTCAGGGCTATTTCTTCGGCAAGCCGGCGCCGCGCGACAAGACGAGCGCGCTCTGCGCTGCCGATAAACAGTCGCTGGCCCTGAGCGCCTGACAGACTAGGCGCGCTGACAGGCCAAGCGCTGCACAAACTGGGCGCGCCTGACAAAACCAAAGCCGGCGCACTTCCTATTTTTCTTGCCCTCTCCGCGAACCCGTGTGACGATGGCCTTGGGCAGGCGGTGAGCAACAACCCCGCCCGCGACGGCCGAACAGGCCGGCCGCCGCTCTTCACAGAGTGCGATCGGACGCAAAACCGGTTTCCACTTTTGCTGATCGCTCTCTTGGGAAACGCCTGAGTGGAGGTCAGCCATGGGTACTCGCGCCGGAGGACGACGCACGGGACCGAAATGCATTGCCATAGTCGGTCCCTTCGCAAGCGGTAAGACGACACTTCTCGAAGCAATCCTCGCCCGCACGGGCGCCATCCCCCGCCAGAATCCCGTTTCATCGGGCAACACAGTTTCCGATCATTCGCCAGAAGCCCGCGCCCACGCGATGAGCGTGGAGGCCACCTTTGCCACCACGGAATTCATGGGCGAGCAGTTCACCTTCGTCGATTGCCCCGGCTCCATCGAATTCGCCTTTGAGGCCGAGCCGGTGCTTGCAGCCTGCGATGTCGCAGTCGTCGTTGCCGAAGCGGACGAAAAGAAGATACCCGCGCTGCAGCTCATCATGCGCAAGCTCGATGACCTCGGCGTGCCGCGCATCCTGTTCCTCAACAAGGTGGACAAGGCGATCGCCGGCGTGCGCGAGACACTGAAGATGCTGCAGCCGGCGAGTTCGGTGCCGCTGCTGCTTCGCCAGATTCCGTTGCGCAAGGACGGCGTCGTCATCGGCTCGATCGATCTGGCGCTCGAGCGGGCCTATGTCTACCGCGAATATGCCGAGAGCCAGGTCGCCGAGATTCCGAACGACGACAAGGCGCGCGAACTCGAGGCCCGCTTCTCGATGCTGGAGACGCTGGCCGATCATGACGACCAGTTGATGGAGCAGTTGCTGGAGGAGATCGAGCCGCCGAAGGACGCAATCTTCGATGACCTTGCCGCCGACCTCCGTGCCGGCACGGTAACGCCGGTGCTGATCGGCACGGCGGAGAAAGGCAATGGCGTACTGCGCCTGCTGAAGACGATCCGCCACGACGCGCCGGACATCGAGGCGACCCGCAAGCGCCTGGGCGCGCCGGACGGCAACCAGACGGTCGTGCAGGTGATGAAAACCATTCACACCGCGCATGGCGGCAAGCTGTCCGTCTCGCGCGTGCTTTCCGGGCAGTTGGCCGACGCGGCCGAGCTTTTCCTCTCCAACGGCGACACGGCGAAGGTCTCCGGCATCTACAAGATGCTGGGCAAGGACCAGTTGAAGCTGCCATCGGCCGGGGCCGGCGACACCGTCGCGCTTGGCAAGCTCGACAACGCCAGGACCGGCCAGACGCTGAGCTCGGCCAAGGGCGGCATCAAACCTCTGGTCACGCTGGAATCGCCACAGCCGGTGTTCGCCTTCGCGCTGCGCCCCAAGGAGCGCAAGGACGAGGTCAAGATGTCGGCGGCCATCCAGAGGCTTGCCGAGGAAGACCCTTCGCTCAGCCTGCATCACAATCAGGACTCCGCCGAGACCGTGCTGTCGGGTCATGGCGAGATGCACCTGCGCGTGGTGCGCGAGCGCCTGGAGGGCAAGAACCAGATCCCGATCGAAGGCCATTCGCCGGCGGTGCCTTATCGCGAAACGATCCGCAAATCGGCACAGCAGCGCGGCCGCCACAAGAAGCAGTCAGGCGGCCACGGTCAGTTCGGCGACGTGGTGATCGAGATCAAGCCGCTGCCGCGCGGCTCGGGCTTCCAGTTCACCGACACCATTACCGGCGGCGTCGTGCCCAAGACCTACATCCAGTCGGTGGAGACGGGCATTCGCGACTATCTGAAGAACGGTCCGCTCGGCTTCCCGGTGGTCGATGTCGCCGTCAACCTGTCGGATGGTTCCTACCACGCGGTCGACTCCTCCGACATGGCCTTCCAGATGGCGGCGAAGCTGGCGATGAAGGAAGGCATGGCGGCCTGCTCGCCGGTTCTGCTGGAGCCGATCATGAAGGTCGAGATCGTCACGCCGTCCGATGCGACCTCGAAGATCATCGCGCTGATCCCGCAGCGGCGCGGCCAAATCCTTGGCTATGACGCGCGGCCCGGCTGGCCGGGCTGGGACGTGGTCGAGGCGACCATGCCGCAGGCCGAGATCGGCGACCTGATCATCGAGCTGCGCTCGGCGACGGCGGGCGTCGCCAGCTACAAGGCCGGCTTCGACCATATGGCCGAGCTGACCGGCCGCCTGGCCGACGAGGCGATGAACGCCAACGGCAAGGCCGCCTGATCGACTTGTCGAGAACACGAAAACGGCGCCCGGATTTTCCGGACGCCGTTCTTATTGCGGACCGTTTCCTGGGAGGCAAACGGCAGGTCCGCCGCAGCAGGAAAAATGGTTCGGACGCGGTAGCTGCCTGAGCCCGGCCTGTCCGAGTGATGCCCCCATCTCCCGGACCGACCAACCGCGTCCTATGATCTACTTAATCGATAGAGTGCGTCCGCGACATGTTACCCGATGTTACATGTCACTGTTACGTGGCTCCCGCGCACGCATTTCCGGTATCGGCGTGATCTTCGGGCAACAAAAAAGCCGGATCAATAAAGATCCGGCTGAGTTTGATTGGAAGTGCCGATTAGGGCTAACCTCCAGAGGGGAACACTCGAGGGCGCTAATGGGAGGAGAACGCGCCCTGGAGATGAACTATATATGTGCTCATCATGCCCAAGAAACAAGCATCTATTTTGCAACACACGCATGCAAAAAGACGCAGGCTGTGGTCCAACCCATTCCATGGACCGATAGGACCAGAAAAAAATCGCCGAATCTTGGGCATTTTCGCACTGAAAGCGATTGCTGATATGCAAATCGGGTCGGATTCTGCTCCCGAAATACGCTAAATTCAAAATGATGCGGACTCGGGCAGGTCGCGGTTATTTTTGCGGCAGGAAGGGCCTGATGCGGACTTTTTCGGCAATCGCCGGCAGTGCGCTGTTCCTGATTGCGGCACCTGGCGTGGTCGCAGGGCTGATACCCTGGCTGCTGACCGACCATTATCGCATGCCGCTGTCCATGGTGCCGGGTTTCGTGCCTCTGGGCTGGATCCTGGTGATCGGTGCGGCGGGGATCCTGCTTCACGCCTTCGCCCGCTTCGCCCTGGAGGGCCTTGGCACCCCCGCCCCCGTGGCGCCCACCGAGAAACTGGTGGTCGGCGGCATCTACCGCCATGTGCGCAATCCCATGTACGTCGCGGTGCTCTCGATCATCCTCGGCCAGGTGCTCATCTTTTCGAGCTGGGCCGTTTTCGTCTACGGCCTGATCGCCGCGGCGGCGATGATCTCCTTCGTCAAGGTCTACGAGGAGCCGACGCTCGCCCGTCGCTATGGCGCCGAATACGAAACCTACCGCCGCGCCGTGCCCGGCTGGCTGCCGCGCATCACGCCCTGGCGCGGGTAGCAGCTTACGCCCGACGGCGTCTCAGAATGACCAGCTGCGCGCCTTTGCGATGATGAAATCGCGGAACACATGCAGCTTTGCCTGGTTCTTCATCGCATCCGGATAGGCGAAATAGGTGTCGAAGGACGGCACCTCGGTCTCGGGCAGCAACTGGACCAGGTTGGAGTCCTTGCTGATGACGTAGTCGGGCAGCATGGCGATGCCGGCGCCGCCTTGCACCGCGCGCTTGATCGACAGGATGTCGTTGATCTGCAACGTCGGCACCCTTTTCCCGCCCTCGAAATCGCCCACCGTCTCCAGCCAGTTCAGTTCCGACAGATGCGCGGGCACCGGCACGCCGAAAGTGACGATCCGGTGGTTCCTGAGCTCGGCGATCGAGGCCGGCTTACCGAACTTGGCCACATAGGAAGGGGCCGCATAGAGATGGAAATGCACGGTGAACAGCCGGCGCTGGATGAGATCCGGCTGCTGCGGCTGCCGCAGGCGGATGGCGCAGTCGGCCTGGCGCATGGTGAGGTCGAGCTCCTCATTGGCGAGGATGAGCTGCAGGCTGATCTCGGGATAGAGCTCGATGAATTCCTGCACCCGCTCGGTCAGCCAGCCGGCGCCCAGGCCTACCGTGGTCGTGACCCTCAGGACGCCGGAGGGGCGATCCTTGGTCTCGGTCAGCCGCGACTTGATCGTCTCCAGCTTCATCAGCACGTCATGTGCCGTGCGAAACAGCATCTCACCCTGCTCGGTCAGCACAAGGCCGCGCGCGTGGCGATGGAACAGCGCCACGCCGACGTCATGCTCCAGCGCGCTGACCTGCCGCGAGATCGCCGATTGCGACAGATGCAGCGTCTCGGCGGCATGGGTGAACGACCCAGCCTCCGCCGCAGCGTGAAACACGCGTAGCTTGTCCCAGTCCAGCGCCATGATTCCCCTCGTGTTGCCTTTGGCGTCTGAATGAAAAATCAGGCTTTTAAACGGCTTTTCTCAGCCGATCGCTTATTCCGCCGCTTCGCGGTGAACTTCGATCCCCGCCAGATATTTCTCCGCCTCGAGCGCGGCCATGCAGCCCAGCCCTGCCGCAGTCACCGCCTGCCGGTAGACGTCGTCGGTAACGTCGCCGGCGGCGAACACGCCGGGCACGTCGGTGCGGGTGGAATCGGGTGCCGTCCACAGATAGCCGTTCGGCTTCTGCTTCAGCTTGCCGGCGAAGAGCTCGACCGCCGGCGCGTGGCCGATCGCCACGAAGACGCCGTCGACCTTCAGCCGCGACACGTCTCCGGTCGCCACATTGCGCAGCTTCAGGCCCTCGACCGAAGGCGGCAGCGGCGCCTTGCCCGGCTGCCCGGTGATCTCGTCGACGACCGTATCCCAGATGACGCGCACATTGTCCTTCTTGAACAGCCGCTCGCGCAGGATGCGCTCGGCGCGGAAATCGCCGCGCCGGTGGATGACGGTGACGCTCTTGGCGAGATTGGCGAGGTAGAGCGCCTCCTCGACCGCCGAATTGCCGCCGCCGACCACAGCGACATCCTTGCCGCGGTAGAAGAAGCCGTCGCAAGTGGCGCAGGCCGAGACGCCGAAGCCCATGAAGGTCTGCTCCGAGGGAATGCCCAGCCACTTGGCCTGCGCGCCGGTGGCGATGATCAGGGCGTCCGCGGTGTAGACCGTACCGGAATCGCCGGCGGCGCGGAACGGCCGCACATTGAGGTCGACCTCGGTGATGATGTCGTTGACGATCTCGGTGCCGACATGCTCGGCCTGCTTGAGCATTTGCTCCATAAGCCAGGGGCCCTGGATCGGATCGGCGAAGCCCGGATAGTTTTCGACGTCGGTGGTGATCATCAGTTGGCCGCCCTGCTGCAGGCCGGCGACAAGCATCGGCTTCAGCATGGCGCGGGCGGCGTAGATCGCCGCCGTATAGCCGGCCGGACCGGAGCCGATGATGAGAACGGGCGCATGTTTGGTGTTCATGAATAAAGTCCCCTGCGGCTCAAGGCCGTGGTTTGTCGCGCGTAATGTAAGTGCTGCCCGCCAAGCCAGCAAGGCAACTCGGCCTTCGTCCCCGGAAAGCTTCGTCACATGCATACCGGGCCATATCGCTGCCCGTTATCAGAAAAATCATCGTAAAGGGATGGCCTCCGGCACGAAACCTAATTACAAAATCGCGAAAGATTCTTGCGCGAAAGCCGACCATGCCGCTCAAAGCCGATCTCGACGCCATCGACTGGAAGATCCTGCGCGAGCTGCAGAATGACGGGCGCATGACCAATGTCGAACTGTCGAACCGGGTCGGCATCTCGGCGCCGCCTTGTCTGCGGCGCGTCAGGCGGCTGGAAGAGGCCGGCATCATCCGCGGCTACCGCGCGCTCCTCAACGCGCCGGCGCTCGGCATGGATGTCGTCGCCTTCTGCCTGATCGGCCTGCACCATCAGGCCGATGCAGAGCTGAAGACCTTCGCCGAACGCACGCGCGGCTGGCCGATCGTCCGCGACGCCTGGATGGTGTCGGGCGAGTCCGATTTCCTGCTGCACTGCGTGGCGAGCGACCTCGGCACCTTCCAGACCTTCGTCATCGAGGAGCTCGCCTCGGCCCCCAATGTCGACACGGTGCGCACCGCGCTGACCATCCGTCGCGTCAAGGACGAGGGGCTGGTGGCCTTCGAGATGAAGCCCTAGACCCTGCCGCGCTCAGCAATAACGTCGCACAGCTTCCGATGATCGTTGCCTGTCATCAGCTTGCGCGCGGTGAAGGCGCCGTCGCCAAGTTTTCGGTTGACCCGGCTTCCGACTTGCCAGCCTTCCACCAGCCCGGCCCGCCGCCCTGCCTCCATGTCGTCGGCCTTATCGCCAACGATGATCGAGCGACCCGTGTCTAAGTTCAATAGATCGCGGGCGCACAGGAGCATTCCCGGATTGGGCTTGCGCATCGGATGATCGTCTACCGCCAGAACACCCGTGCCGCTTGAATGATAGGCACAGGCAAGCACAAGATCGATCTCGCATTCTTCCGCGTCGAGAAGCTGCAAGAGTCGGCCATTGACTGCCGCGAATTCCGGCCAGCCGAAATAGCCGCGCGCGATGCCCGACTGGTTCGAGACAATGATTGCCGGAAGCCCGACAAGGTTGGCGGTTCGGATGACCGGCAGCATCTCCGGCCGCAGGACAATATCTGCAGGGTTGCTCGGATAGCTGGTATCGACATTGATCGTGCCGTCACGATCGAGAAAGACCGCCGGAAGGCCGGCTGGAAAGGTTCTGGCGCTGGTCCGCTCGACCCACAGGCCGGGCTCGACAAGCGGAAACTCAGCGCCGCCGTCAGCCATTGCTGAGACGCGCTTCGACCGCCTCGCACAGATGGTGGTAGAGGCAAAGATGCCCCTGCTGGATGATTGGCGTCGAGGTCGACGGCACGTTGAGCAGGATATCGGTCAGCGGCCTGAGCTTGCCGCCGGTGTCGCCGGTGAGGCTGATCACCGTCATGCCCATCGCCCGCGCCTGCTCGGCGGCCGCAAGGATGCTCGGCGAATTGCCGCTGGTCGAGATGGCAAGCAGCACCGCGCCCTCCGATCCATGTGCCTCGACCTGGCGCGAAAAGACCGTGTCGAAGCCGTAGTCGTTGCCCCAGGCGGTCAGCACGGCGGCATTGGCCGGCAGCGCGATGACGTTGTAAGCCTTGCGCTCCTTGAGGAAGCGGCCGACCAGTTCGCCGGCAATATGGATGGCGTCGCTCGCCGAACCGCCATTGCCGCAGATCAGCAGCGCCTTGCCTTGCGAGAGCGCCGTCACGACCGTGCTCACCGCGCGTTCCATTTCACCGGTGAGGTCGCGCTCGACCATCGCCGAGATCGCCGCCGCCGAGCGGACCAGATAGTCGTTCAGTTCGGACATGAAATCCTCAATTCGTGCCGCCGGCGCGCAGCTTGCCTATCGTACCGGTGGTGCTTTTGCCGGCAACGAGGTCGACCAGCACCACGCGCCCGCCTGCCTTCTGGACCACGTCGGCGCCGACCACGGTGTCGACGGTGTAGTCCGCGCCCTTGACCAGGATGTCCGGCAAGAGCGCCTCGATGAGCGCCAGCGGCGTGTCCTCCTCGAAGACGACGACCGCATCGACCGAGGCAAGAGCCGCGAGCACGCAGGCGCGGTCATGCTGGTCGTTGACCGGGCGCCCCGGCCCTTTCAGCCTTCGCACCGAGGCATCGCTGTTGAGGCCGAGCACCAGCCGGTCGCACTGGCTGCGCGCGGCATGAAGCAGGCTGACATGGCCGGCATGCAGGATGTCGAAGCAGCCATTGGTGAAACCCACCGTCAGCCCCTCTTCCTTCCAGGCCGCCACCATCCGCGCGGCTGCACTGGCGTCCAAAATGGCATCCTTGTGGGCGACCGGCCCGTGCGAGCGGAACAGCGCGCCGGAGAGCTCCTCGACCGTCAGCCGTGCCGTGCCGCGTTTTCCCACCACGACGCCGCCAGCGGCGTTGGCGATTGTAGCGGCCTGCACGCGATCGGCGCCTGCGGCCAGTGACAGCGCGAAGGTTGCGATGACCGTGTCGCCGGCGCCGGAGACGTCGAACACTTCGCGCGCCTGTGTCGAGATATGGCGGGCATCCTCCGCCGTGACGACGCTCATGCCCTTTTCGCTGCGCGTGGCGACGATGAACTCGAAGTCATGCACGGCGATCAGGTCGCGTGCCGCAGCCGTGATCTCGTCGTCGCCGAACACCGCGCGTCCGACCGCCTCGCCAAGCTCCTTGCGATTGGGCGTGACCGCCGTCGCGCCGGCATAACGCGCATAGTCTCGGCCCTTCGGGTCGACCAGCACCGGCTTCCCGGCATCGCGGCAGATCGCGATCAAATCGGCCGCCACGCCGTCGAGCAGGATGCCCTTGCCATAGTCGGACAGGATGACGATGTCGGCGCGCGCAAGCGCTGCCTGGAAATGCTCGACGAGCGTCGCGCGCTCGCCGCGGGACAGCGGCTTGATCTCCTCCTCGTCGAAGCGCAGCACTTGCTGGTTGAGCGCGCTGAAGCGGCTCTTCGACGAGGTCATGCGGTCTTGCCGCTGTGTCAGGCCATCGGTATCGGCGCCGAGTTCGCCGAGCATGCGCATGAGGTTGTCGCCGGCCTGATCGGCACCGATCACGGACACAGGGATGGCAGCGCCACCCAGCGATACGATGTTGGAAACGACATTGCCGGCGCCGCCCATGGCCAGCATCTCGCCCCGCCCATGCAGCACCGGGATAGGCGCCTCGGGCGAAATGCGCTCGATGACGCCGCTGACGAAGCGGTCGAGGATGAAGTCGCCAACCACCAGCACGGTAACGTCGCCAAAGCGGGCGATGGCACGATGCAAGGGTTCCGGGGAAGGCAGATGCTGCTTGATCATCTCACTGGCACGCGCCTGAAAGGCGGTTTCTTGATCAGGGTTGCAGCGCCGGAAATCCGGCGCCCATGGTTCTTCGCGATGCCGATATACCGCAATTGGGGCCAGCGCAACGCCGGGCCGGGGCGAACACGCGCGAGTGAAGCGTGAGCTTTGCGGCGCGACTGTGGCCGAGCGAACGTCCTACATGCGTTTGACGTGCTTTATCGACACTCCCACCGGCGTCCCCTATAAGAGCCGGAATCGGCAACGGAACCAGAGGCCTTCATGATCATCGTCACGGGCGGCGCCGGCATGATCGGCTCCAACATCGTCGCCGCGCTCAATGCCGAGGGGCATGACGACATCGTCGTCGTCGACGATCTCACCGACGGGCACAAGATCGCCAATCTGGCCGACCTCCGCATTGCCGACTATCTCGACAAGGACGAGTTTCTGGCCCGGCTGGAGGACGGCGGGCTCGGCCGCATCGAGGCTGTCTTCCATCAGGGCGCCTGCTCGACCACCACCGAATGGAACGGCAAGTTCATGATGGACGTGAACTATGCCTATTCGAAGCGGCTGCTGCACGCTTGCCTCGCGCTGCGCGTGCCCTTCCTTTATGCCTCGTCGGCCTCGGTCTATGGTGGCGGCAGCGAATTCCGCGAGGAGCCCGAGTGCGAGCGCCCGCTCAACGTCTATGCCTATTCCAAGAAGCTCTTCGACGATTACGTCCGCCGCAACGTCGACACCGACCATTCGCAGGTGACGGGGCTACGCTATTTCAACGTCTACGGACCGCGCGAGGCGCACAAGGGCGCCATGGCATCGGTTGCCTTCCATCTCTTCAACCAGGTCGAGCAAGGCCAGAACCCGAAGCTGTTCGGCGCCTATGATGGCTTCGGTCCGGGCGAGCAGAGCCGCGACTTCATCCATGTCGGCGATGTCGCCGAGGTCAATCTGTGGCTTTGGAAACGAGGCCTGAGCGGCATCTTCAACTGCGGCACGGGCCGCGCCCAGCCGTTCCGCGCCATCGCCGAGACGGTGATCGGCACACTCGGCAAGGGTGAGATCGAATTCATCCCCTTCCCTGACCACCTCAAGGGCAGCTATCAGAGTTTCACGCAGGCCGATATGTCCCGCTTGCGCGCGGCCGGCTACAATGGCCAATTCCGAACCGTCGAAACCGGCGTCAGAGACTATGTCGAATGGCTGAGAGCCCAACGATCCTCGTGATCGGCCCACGCTGGGTGGGCGACATGGTCATGGCCCAGTGCCTGTTTTCGGCGCTGAAGGAACAGCATCCGAACGCCGCGATCGACGTGCTGGCGCCTGGCTGGGCCGCACCCTTGGTCAAGCGCATGCCCGAAATACGCTGTCAGATCGACTTTCCGCTGATGCCCGGCGCGCTGGAATTCCGCAGCCGCAGGCGCTTCGGCCGCCTGCTGCGCGGCCGCTACGACATGGCCTATGTGCTGCCGGGAAGCTGGAAATCGGCGCTGATCCCGTTCTTTGCCCGCATTTCGCGCCGCGTCGGCAATTTGAGGGAAATGCGCTACGGCCTGCTGACCGATATCGTTCCCCTGCCCGACGCCCTCAAGCGGCGCACGGCGCGCGCTTATTTCGGCCTTGCGCGCGGCGGCACGTTTCGCGCGCCGAAGCTCACTGTCGACACAGCCAACCAGACGGATCTGCTGGCGCGGTTCGGGCTCGACGAAAAGAAATTCGTCGCCTTGATGCCTGGCGCCGAGTTCGGCCCGGCAAAACGCTGGCCGAGCGAACATTATGCCGAGCTTGCACGAGGAATGATGGCAAAAGGTTTGGGTGTCGCCCTGCTCGGCTCGAAGAACGACGCCGAGGTTACCGGCGAGATCGCAAGGCTCGCGCCGGGCTCTGTCGATCTTGCCGGCAGGACGCGGCTCGAGGATGCCATCGACCTGATCGCCGCGGCGAAGCTTGCGGTCTCGAACGACAGCGGGCTGATGCATGTCGCGGCCGCCGTCGGCACGCCGATCGTCGCCGTCTACGGCTCGACCTCGCCCGAGAACACGCCGCCGCTGACCGATCGCTCGGAACTGATCTGGCTTCATCTTTCCTGCTCGCCCTGCCACAGCAAGACCTGCCCGCTCGGCCATCTCAAC
>NZ_RZSC01000979.1:0-1869 GCF_003998155.1 Mesorhizobium sp. M1E.F.Ca.ET.063.01.1.1 | reverse complement strand
GCGCTGGAGGCAGCGGGTAGCTTGATGGTCGTCTCTTTCCAGGTTGCCATCACCATCGGCGCGGTTGTCGGCGGCTATGTCGTGGACACCTATGGTGCCTCGGGGCCTTTGACCCTTACCGTCGTCCTTGCCGCATCGACACTCATGCTGGCGCTGCTACAGCCTCGTAGGTGAACTTTGCTACAACTGACCTAAAGCGCGTCGCGTGAGGCCGTTCAGACGCGACGCGCTTTAGGTTGTTGTCTTTATGCATGTCGTTGTCCCAAAACCGCTGCGCACCTTTGGGCGACATGCATTGGGCGGCCTGAATCCGGAACGCCGCGATATTGCAGCTTCGTTACACAAGTTTACGCGGCCCGGTCGTTGCGTGCCGCCACAATCAGAGGTTAAGCACGATCGGCTTTGGCCATTGGGAGGTGGCGGCGATGGGCCGCCGCCTTTTTTGAGGAGATGATTGACATGAAGAAGTTTTTGCTCGTCGCCGTGGGTGTTGCGGCGCTGGCCGTTTCGGCCTGTTCGAAGGGACCGGAGTGCACGCAGGAGATGGCCACCAAGAAGGCGCAGGACATGGCTGCCGCGCTTCAGGAAGCGATCACCAAGGATCCGAGCAAGGCGGCTGATCTGACGGCCAAGGTGCAGGCCGTGACGACGAAATACCAGAACGCCACGACACTCGACGAAGCCTGCAAGGCCTACGACGAAGTGACCGCCGCCATCAAGGGGTGAGCGAAGTCGTCAAATGGAGAGGCGGCAGCCCTTGGCTGCCGCCTTTTGCTTGCCTGGCCGAGGGCGCCTGCTCAGTTCTTGGCGATTGAACCGACTTCGACCGTGTCGACCCGCTTCAGGCTCATGCCGATGACCGGAACCAGCTGCTTGTTGACACGCACGGCCACCGTCACAGTCATCGAATTGTCGTCGGGGATACGGGCCTGCATAACGCCGTTCAACTGATTGCGGTTGATGGTGAAGACCACCTTCTGCGGATCGACGACATTGCCGCCGATGATGTCGAGCCCGTTGCCGGTCGAGCCGCCCATGAAATTGCCCTTGTAGCCTTCGCGGCCCTTGCGCTCGACGGAGGCCGACATCTTCTGCGTGAACACGCCGACCCGGCAGTCGCCGTCGAGCGTCATTCCGACCTTGCCATCAGGCGTGGAGCCGTTGAAATTGCAGGTGAATTTCGTGCCCTTGTATTTGCCGGCGATGATCTCGCCCGGGCCGATCCACTTGCCTTCCACGGAGCGAAAGAACTGCTTGTCCGGCTCTGCTCCAAGGGCTTTTCCGACGAGGCCGAGCGGTGCGGCTACTGCAACCGTCAGAGGCAGGACGCAGGACAAGATCACGCTTTTCATGGACGACACCCGGCACAACAGAGTCTGTATCTTGGGACAGAAACGACCATGAAGAAGATTGGTTAATGCTTCGTCACTGGCGGCCTTTTCGCTGTTTACCTTACTGCCCGGTCTTATTGGTCGCTCTGGCCATCCTTCCGGGTCGCGAACGAGGTCAGCGCCGAGAGGAAATCGCCAAGTCCGGGGCGCTTGATCGCGATGAACGGCAGCGGGCGCGCCGTTTCCATCGCCGCAATGCCGATGCGCGCCGTCATCATGCCGTTGACCACGCCTTCGCCGAGCTTTGCGGAGAGCTTCGCCGCAAGGCCGTGGCCGATGATCTGCTGCACGAAACTGTCGCCGACCGCGATCGAGCCGGTCACTGCGAGATGAGCGAGCACGCCGCGCGCCAGCCGGAGGAAACCGAGCGTGCCGGGGCGGCCGCCATAAAGCTCCGAGAGGCGCCGGATCAGCCTGCCGGCCTCGAACACGACATAGGCGACGTCGACGAGCGCGCGCGGGCTGACCGCCGTCACCA
>NZ_RZSC01000978.1:0-1869 GCF_003998155.1 Mesorhizobium sp. M1E.F.Ca.ET.063.01.1.1 | reverse complement strand
GTGCCGTGGCATCCTGCGCGGGCTTGGCCGGGGCCGCTGCTTTCGCGGCGGCGGCCAGCGTCTCGCCGACCTGCTGGGCAAGATCGCGGGCGACGCCGTTCTGCCAGATGTCGGCTGCTTTCACGAGGTCGCGCGTCACCGCCGGGCCGCTGTCGAGCAGCTTCTTGCCGGCGTCCGAGCTATAGAAGGCGGCGATATCGTTGAGGTCCTTCTCGGAGAACACCTTCGCATAGGCGAGCGCCGCCTCTTTCTCGAGATCGGCGCGCCGCGAAGCGAGGCCGATCGCCTTCTCGGTGACGGTCTTGCCGATCAGTTCCTGCATGTCGGGGTTCTTCTGGATGAGCTGGTTCTCAAGCGCCGCCGCCGCCTGCGGCAGGATATTGTCGAACGGGTCCGTGGCATGGATAGCCACAACTGCGGCCCGCGCGGCCTTGAGATGCGATTCGCTGATATCCTGCGAAAACGCCGGCGAGGACAGCGCGAGAACGGCTGAGGCCGCCAGAAGCGTCGAAAGACGGCGAACCCGTTTATGCAACATCATGGTCGATAGAACTCCCTGGTTTTCGGGCGGCATGGACGGTTTGGATACCGTCGCCGCCGGCGATGATGGCCGTTGACGCCAGCCCGATGAATAGACCGTGCTCGACAACGCCCGGAATGGCGAAGAGAGCGTTCGAAAGCGCTCTTGTATCCGGAATGCGGCCAAAAGATGCATCGAGGATAAAGTGGCCGCCGTCTGTAACAAATGGCTGGCTCCCCGTCATCCTCAATGTCACCGGACCGGCAAGGCCGAGGTCCGCCGCAGCCGCGCCGACGGCGATCTCGGTGGCGCGCAGGCCGAACTTGTTGACTTCGATTGGCAGCGGAAACCGGCCGAGGGTCTCGACCATCTTGGACCGATCGGCAATCACGATCATGCGATCGGAAGCCGCGGCGACGATCTTTTCGCGCAGGAGCGCGCCGCCGCCGCCCTTGATCAGCGTCAGCGCCGGATCGATCTCGTCGGCGCCGTCGATGGTGAGGTCGAGTTCGGGCGTTTGCTCCAGCGTCGATAGCGGCACGCCGAGCTCGCGGCACAGTGCCGCGGTACGCTCGGATGTGGGCACGCCGATGACCTCGAGGCCGGTCGCGACCTTTTCGGCCAGCAGCCGGACGAATTCGTCGGCGGTCGTGCCTGTGCCGATGCCGAGCCGCATGCCGTTGCTGACATGGGCGAGCGCCGCCCGCGCGGCCTCGACCTTCAACTGCCTTGCATCCATCCGCTCTTGTCCCGGTTTCGCTGGTTTGGCGCGCCTCCTAGCATTTTTGCCTGTCCCGTCAAAGGCTGCCTGTGGACCGATAGAGCCTGCTTGCTTGGCCGCCGCGCAGCCTGTATCGGCTGCGGCACATCAATCGCTGCAGGACTGGCCATGACCCGACCGATCATCGTGTTCGACCTCGACGGGACGATTATCGACACCGCGCCAGACCTGCTCGACAGCCTCAACCACAGCCTGGCAGCCAGCGACCTCGCCGCGGTCGACGAGGCCGGCTTCAGGCGCTTTGTCGGTCACGGCGGCCGCGTCATGATCGAACGGGCGCATGCGGCGCAGAACAAAGCGCTGATGGCGGAAGAGCATGACCGGCTGCTGAAGCTTTTTCTCGATCACTACACGCTCAACATCCCCGGCAAGTCGCGCCCCTACCCCGGCGTGACTTCGGCCCTCGATCGCTTCGAGGCCGCCGGCTACCTGATGGCGGTCTGCACCAACAAATACGAAGCGAATTCGGCGACGTTGATCGGGGCGCTCGGCATGGACAAATATTTCGCCGCGATCTGCGGCCAGGACACGTTCGCCTTTCGCAAGCCCGATCCTCGCCATCTCATCG
>NZ_RZSC01000977.1:0-1871 GCF_003998155.1 Mesorhizobium sp. M1E.F.Ca.ET.063.01.1.1 | reverse complement strand
ACGCCATAGGCGTTGGACGAGATGATCTGGTCGGGGCCAAGCTCGCTGCCGGGCGGCAGCAATTCGTCGCCCGTGGCGATGATGGCCACCAGCGGCTGCCGCACCACATCGAGGTTCGGATGATTGGCGGATGCGGCAAGCGAAAGCGCTGCCGGGTCGAGCAGGCGACCGCTTTCGAGGAGCATGTCGCCTTGGCCGAAGTCCAGCCCGCGGCGACGGACATTGCGTCCCTGCGCGGTCGGCTCCATCACTTCGATGTCGCCGCCGCCGGGAGCGCGGACATTCTCCTGGATGACGACGGTGTCGGCGCCTTCCGGCAGGGGAGCGCCGGTGAAGATGCGCACGGCCTCGCCATCGCCGACGGAGCCGGTGAAGCCGCGCCCGGCCGGCGCCACGCCGATCACCGAGAGCCGCGCCGGCGCTGATGCCACGTCCGCGGAGCGGACGGCATAGCCGTCCATGGCCGATGCTTCGAAGGGCGGCTGGGTGCGCAGCGCGACCACCGACTCGGCCAGCACGCGGCCGGCCGCATCAGCCAGCGGCACGCTTTCGCCAGGCAACGCCGCAGCGCCGTCCAGCAGGCGCTCGAGAGCCTCGGCGACCGGAACCAATGCCATTTATGAACCTGCCCCGGATTTGGCCGACTTGTAGTCGCCCGACTTGCCACCGGTCTTCTCGACCAGCCTGATGCCGGAAATCACCATGGCGCGGTCCGCCGCCTTGGCCATGTCGTAGATGGTGAGACAGGCGACCGACGCGGCGGTCAGCGCCTCCATCTCCACACCCGTCTTGCCGGTGACGCGCGCAAGCGCGGTAACCTTGAGGCCGGGAAGCGCGCGGTCGGGCTCGATGTCGACGGCAACCTTGGTGAGAAGCAGCGGGTGGCAGAGCGGAACGAGCTCATGCGTGCGCTTTGCCGCCATGATGCCGGCGATGCGCGCGGTTCCCAGCACGTCGCCCTTCTTGGCGTCGCCGGTCAGGATCATTTCCAGCGTCTCCGGCCGCATCGAGACAAAACCCTCGGCGATCGCCGTGCGCGTCGTCTCGGCTTTGTCGCCGACATCGACCATGTTGGCCTCGCCGCCGGCGCTGATATGGGTGAGGGCGGGCATCGTCAGACGGCCTCGGCCGGCGCCTTGCCCGTCAGTAGCAGTGCGGTCGCGGCGGCCACATCGGCCTGCCGCATCAGGCTTTCGCCGACGAGGAAGGTGCCGATCCTGCTCTTCTCCAGCCGGCGGCAGTCCTGATGGGTGAAGATGCCGCTTTCGCTGACCAGCAGCCGGTCGGCCGGCACCATCGCCGCCAGTCGCTCGGAAACGTCGAGGCTGGTCTCGAAGGTCCTCAAATCGCGGTTGTTGATGCCGATCAGCCGCGACGAGAGGCGAAGCGCGCGCTCCATCTCCTTCTCGTCATGCACCTCGACCAGCGCGTCCATGCCGAGCTCGAACGCCGTGGCTTCGAGCTCACGAGCCAAAGCGTCGTCGACGCTTGCCATGATGATCAGGATCGCGTCGGCGCCCCAGGCCCGCGCCTCATGCACCTGGTATGGATCGAAGAGGAAATCCTTGCGCAGGGCAGGCAGGCTGACGGCGGCGCGCGCGGCGGTCAGGAAAGCGGGCGCGCCCTGGAACGACGGGGCGTCGGTCAGCACCGAAAGACAGGCGGCGCCCCCTTGCTGATAAGCCTTGGCGAGCGCCGGCGGGTCGAAGTCGGCGCGAATCAAGCCCTTGGAAGGGCTCGCCTTCTTGATCTCGGCGATCAGCGCGAAGCCGCCGGCCTTCCGCTTGGCCTCGAGCGCTGCAACGAAGCCGCGCGGCGGTTCTGCATCCTTCGCCTTCGCCTTGATATCGGCAAGCGGCGCGCTGAGCTTC
>NZ_RZSC01000976.1:0-1871 GCF_003998155.1 Mesorhizobium sp. M1E.F.Ca.ET.063.01.1.1 | reverse complement strand
CGCTCCAGGGAGATATCCAGCTCGCCAAGGCAGAGCGTGGGGGTGCCTATCTGCCGTGTTCTAAGCATCCTGTTTTCGATCGCATGGCGGAAGATTGGCTTTCAATCCTGAAGTTGCCCATTCCCGGCCATGACGCAGTTCCGCACCTTGTGACCACTGCTGGTCTCAATCTGCTTCTCTATCAACTCGATCGGGCAAGAGAGCTGCTTGATCGTTCTCCTGTCGAACTGGTTTGCGAAATCGTCTCGCCAAAAAAGTCCGTTGTGCGGGATCTGTCGGCCGACTCCTATCAACACAACAACATGCTGCCGCAACTGGCGATCGAGCGTTTTATCCTGCGCATTGCCGAGACGCAGGCCTGGACTGCGGCCGTTGCATCTGACGAACCCGTCTTGAGGGCCAGTGACCTCATGCAGCGCGAGTTCGGATGGCCAGACGGGGACGAAGACGAGACTGTCGGCGATCCGAAGCAACTGCTTGACGAGCTGCTCAGGAAGGCCACCACGCGTCACAAACAGCACGTGGGTAAAATTCATGCGACATGGTCGCGCGCAATCGGATTGTCGTCGCGTCGATCGAGCCGTCGCGTGCGCTATGCACCAACCGATCGGCTGCTGAAGACCCTCGTCGTGGCGTGCGTGGACAACAGACTTGAATTTAAAGACTTCCTGGTGCGCTTACATCAGCGCTACGGGATCGTCATCGGGGATGCGCAGGCACGATCGTTTGTCGATGCCGGGACCGCGGATCAGGAAGACTTTTCGGACAATGCGCATCGCCTTGAAGAGCGATTGGCAAGCCTCGGTCTTCTCAGACGCCTATCCGATAGTTGCGCCTACGTCGAAAACCCATTCCAGAGAGCGAGAGCCGAGTGAACCCCTCTGATCTCATTGGCGCCGCCGGCGCGACATCGATGCGTTTGCGTCTTGACGCGCTCTCGCCGGACGATGGCATGGCGCGCTACCTTCTTGATCGTCTGACCGGCGAGCAGGTCGCTGCGATCACTCAGGCGTTACTCACCGATGCGAAAGCCACCGAGCTTTTGAAAATCGCGCTGCCGCGCAGCCTGGTTTCACCCTTCGGACTTCCGGAAAGCGTAATGACGGACGAGCGGATGGTGGCGATCCGGCACGCCGACTGCGACCGTCCGGCACTTCTTTTTGCCAACACGGATGAAGACCAAGGTGCCTCCCTCGGGGATGTGACCCTGATCGGGGCGAAACAGCTGACGGAAGAGTCAGGGCCTTGGGTCGAGGCGGCCGCCGTGGGCCTGGGTCTGAGCGAGAGCCAGATCGCGACCTGGAGGGCTGCGTTGAGGGGACTGACCGCGGCCGATGACTGGACGCTCCACCAGATTGCAACCTACGTCGCCATGACCCGAACCCGTATTGAAACCGATGCGGTGCCGGTCACGGATGCACTGGGATGGGCATTGCCCGCATTGCGCCTACCACGCGACAGCGGCTACTTCCTAGGGCTTGGCGAACGCGATCGCGAAGTCCCGCGTCGGTGGAAGAAGCTGTTTGAAAAGCTCGTCGCCGATCGCAAACCATTGATGGTCAAGCAGCGCCCCAATCGCCAGCTCGTCGAAAATGAAGAGTTGAGAGAGCAGTTCGCGGAGGTGCGGGACGATATCCCCGCGGAGGTCCATCCTGCCATCGAGGCCTTCATTGAGGCCGCGCCAGGCTGGGGCCTAGAAGCAGAGGCGCTCAGCCTGTTCGAATGGGAGGCTGAGAGCGTTCTTCAGCTGTTTTCCGGGATCAAGCTGAAGAAAACGTCGCTCGCCCAAGAGACAATCAATTTCTTCGAGTTCACGTTTCCCGACCGACTGAGTCCAGCCGACAACGAGTACCTCCGCGTTCTCAAGGGAC
>NZ_RZSC01000975.1:0-1877 GCF_003998155.1 Mesorhizobium sp. M1E.F.Ca.ET.063.01.1.1 | reverse complement strand
ATCAGGATCCTCGCGGCGGACAAGCGGTCGTCCGGGACGGTGTCGCCTGGAACGCCGGGCCGAATTTCAGCCAATTCGCGGCCGCCCGCACCAGGGTTGGCGCCAAGCAGGCCAACATCACCATCGCTCATCTCGATACCGGCTTCGATCCGGGACATCGCACATTGCCGGCCGGGCTTCTGGCGGCAAAGCAGCGCAATTTCGTCGATGACGGCACCGGACCGGACAACGCGACCGATCATGCGCCTGCCGGCACGCTCACCAGCAATCGCGGTCACGGCACCGGCACGCTCAGCCTGCTTGCCGGCAACAAGCTCGACGGCACCTCGCCGCACTGGCCGGGTTTCACCGATTTCGTCGGCGGTACCCCGCAGGCCAAGATCCTTCCGGTGCGCATCGCCGACTGGGTGGTGCGGCTGACGACAGGCACGATGGTGCAAGGCATCGAGTATGCGCGCCAGCAAGGCGCCCAGGTGCTGTCGATGAGCATGGGCGGCCTCGCCTCGCAAGCGCTGGTCGATGCCATCAACCTTGCTTACGACCATGGCCTGGTCATGGTCACCGCGGCTGGCAACAACTTTGCCATCACGCCTCGCAGCATCGTCTATCCCGCGCGCTACAACCGTGTGCTGGCGGCATGCGGCGTGATGGGCGATGGCCGCGCCTATGCCGGACTCGCCTTCGGCACCATGCAGGGCAACTACGGCCCGCCGTCGAAGATGAAGACGGCGCTCGGCGCCTACACGCCGAACGTGCCCTGGGCGGAGATCGACTGCGCCAAGGTCGTCGACATGGATGGCAACGGCACGTCGGCGGCGACGCCGCAGATCGCGGCAGCCGCGGCGCTTTGGCTGGCCGAGCACTGGGATCGTGTGAAGACTTATCCGCAGCCATGGATGCGCATCGAGGCCGTCCGCTTCGCGCTGTTCAAGGTGGCGCAGAAATCCACGCAGAAGATGAACACCACCGAGACGCTGGAGAAGATCGGGCAGGGGGTGGTTCGCGCCTTCGATGCGCTGGCAATCTCCCCACCGGCCGAGAACCAGCTCCGAAAACTGCCGCCGGCCGCCTATACATGGAGCTGGCTGGATCTGCTCACCGTCGGCAATTCTCTGGCGGCACGGCGACCGGCCGCCGTCCAAAGGCAAAAGATGTTTGCGCTCGAGCTTATGCAGATGGCGCAAACCACCGCTTCCGTCGACCAGGCGATCGCCGACCCGGATGGCGATCCGGCCGCGATCTCGGCCGCCGCGCGCAACCGCTATTTCGAGGCGGCTCTCGACGAAGGCAATCCGTCGAAGCCGCTCAAGGCCTTTCTCGAAGGGGTGCTGGGCAGGGCCGGCGCCAAGCCGGTGCCGGTCGCCGTTCCCGCCGCAAGCCCGGCGCCGATCAGGCGCAAGCCGCGCCCGCTGCCGCCGCCGCAGCGGCGCCTGCGCATCTACGCGCTCGACCCTTCGGTCGCCAAGCGGCTGGACTCGGTGTCGGTCCACCAGGCGACGCTCTCGGTTCCCTGGGACGACGAGCCATCGGCCGACAAGCCGCTGCTGGCGGGCCCGATCGGCGAATATCTCGAGGTGGTCGATGTCGATCCGGCCTCCGACCGCGTCTACGATCCGGTCGACCTCAACGACAAGGTGCTCCTGGCCCAGGACGGCCTGCCGCCTTCGGAAGGCAATCCGAAGTTTCACCAGCAGATGGTCTACGCGGTCGCCATGACAACGATCGGCCATTTCGAGCGCGCACTCGGCCGTCGCGCGCTGTGGGCGCCGCACTATTCGCAAACCCCCGGCCGCAGCGGCGACATGACGGTAAAGGCCCACTATGTGCCGCGCCTGCGCATCTATCCACACGCGCTGCGCGCCGAGAACGCCTATTAC
>NZ_RZSC01000974.1:0-1879 GCF_003998155.1 Mesorhizobium sp. M1E.F.Ca.ET.063.01.1.1 | reverse complement strand
GAAGCGCCTCTCCGATCCGGCCGGGCTTTCAGCCGAGGAGCGCAAGGCGATCTCGGCCCGCGCCGCCGATCTGGTGCGCGCGGTGCGCGGCTCGACGGACCCTCGATTGATGGAGGTTTTCCTCTCGGCCTACGGCCTGTCGACCAAGGAAGGCGTGGCGCTGATGTGCCTGGCCGAGGCGCTGCTGCGTGTGCCGGACACCGAGACGATCGACGATCTCATCGCCGACAAGATCGCGCCGCATGACTGGTCGGCGCATTCGGGCGGCTCGAGCTCCATCTTCGTCAATGCCTCGACCTGGGCGCTGATGCTGACCGGCCGCGTGCTGGACGAAGGCGAGGGCGGCATCGAAGGCACACTGCGCGCCATGGTGAGGAGGCTCGGCGAGCCGGTCATCCGCAGGGCGGTGGCGGCGGCGATGCGCGAGATGGGCGAGCAGTTCGTGCTCGGCCGCACGATCGCCGAAGCCGTCAAGCGCGGCCGGCCGATGACCCAGAAAGGCTATCTCTATTCTTTCGACATGCTGGGCGAAGCGGCCCGCACCGAGGCCGATGCATTGCGCTACCACCGGGCCTATGCGGACGCGATTTCCTCGCTCGATTCCGGTTCGAACGGTCCCGACATCCGTTACAACCACGGCATTTCGGTCAAGCTCTCCGCGCTGCATCCTCGCTACGAGGTGGCGCAGAGGGACAAGATGCTGCCGGTGATGGCCGAGCGTCTCTTGTCACTCGCGCTCGCCGCGCGGCATTCGCGCATGGGTCTCAACATCGATGCCGAGGAGGCCGACCGGCTAGACCTGTCGCTCGACGTCATCGAGCGCGTGCTGGCTGAGCCGGAGCTCGCCGGCTGGGACGGTTTTGGCGTCGTCGTTCAGGCCTATGGGCCACGCGCGGCACTCGCCATCGACTGGCTTTACGCGCTTGCCAGGAAGTACAACCGCAACATCATGGTGCGACTGGTGAAGGGCGCCTATTGGGACACCGAGATCAAGCGGGCGCAGACGCTCGGTCTTGCCGGATATCCTGTCTTCACCCGCAAGACCAACACCGACGTTTCGTATCTCGCCTGTGCGCGAAAGCTGCTGTCGATGACGGACCGTATCTACCCGCAGTTCGCCACGCACAACGCGCATACCGTGGCCGCCATCCTGTCGATGGCGAAGGATCGCGATTCCTTCGAGTTCCAGCGCCTGCACGGCATGGGCGAATCCCTGCACGAGACGGTGCGCAAGTCCGAGGGCACGCGCTGCCGCATCTACGCGCCGGTCGGCGCGCATTCCGACCTGCTCGCCTATCTGGTGCGGCGGTTGTTGGAAAACGGCGCCAACTCCTCCTTCGTCCATCAGTTGACCGACGAAGAGGTCGAGCCGGAGGAGATCGCGCGCGATCCGCTGGAGGCGGTGGAGAAACAGGGTCCGGCCGCCAATCCGGCGATCGCGCGCCCAGCCGCGATCTTCGGCGCCAACCGGCGCAACTCCAGGGGCTTCGACATCACCGACACCGTGACGCTGGCGGCCATCGACAAGGCGAGGGCGGAATTTGCCGGAGCGGACCGCTGGCACGCCAAGCCGATCACGCGCGCCGCCGGCTACGGCAAGCAGCGCCAGATCGTCAACCCGGCCAAGCCCGACGAGGTCGTGGGCACGGTGCATGAGGCGGCGGCCAAGCAGGTGGCGACCGCCGTGCGCATTGCCGTCGACGCGCAGCCTGCCTGGGCGAAGCGTCCGGTCGCCGAGCGCGCTGCGATCCTCAACCGCGCCGCCGATCTCTACGAGGCCAATGCGGCCGAATTCTTCGCTTTGGCCACCCGCGAGGCCGGCAAGTCGCTGGCCGACGGGGTCGCCGAAGTGCGTGAAGCCGTCGACTTCCTGCGCTAC
>NZ_RZSC01000973.1:0-1883 GCF_003998155.1 Mesorhizobium sp. M1E.F.Ca.ET.063.01.1.1 | reverse complement strand
AAAACGCCGCCCGCCATGAAGCCACCAGCCATGGGGCCGAAGGAAAGCCTAGGACTTGCATCCGAGCGTATCCTTGAACTTGGCGAAGTTCTCGCCGCTGATCAGGGTGGCGTCCTGGAAATAGTCCTTCTGCATCTCTTTGCCGTTGGCCTGGTCGTAAAGCGCCTGGATGGCGGCCGCGCCATGCTTGGCGCTGTCCAGCCACATCGTGCCGCGGAAGCCCGAGGGCTTGCCGGCGCCGAAGGCCTCGCAGGAACGGGAACCGTCGATGCCGATGCCGATGACATTTTCAGGCTTCATGCCGGCATTCTCGGTGGCGCGCACGCCGCCGAGCACGCCGTCGTCGTTGCAGGAGAAGAAGATCCACTTCTCGGCGTCGGGATTGGCCGTCAGCGTCGTCGACACCACGTCGATCGAGTTGACCATAGTGTTGTCGTAGGGGATCGAGACGATGCGCGACTTGATCTCCGGGATCGCCGCCACCAGTGCCTCCTCGGCGCCCTTGTTGCGGCGCATGCAGGTGTCGGCCTTCTGGTCCTCGATCGAGCCGACACGCACTTTGGAAAGGTCCTTGTCCCAACCTTCGGCCTTGGCGATGCGGGCGATCTCGCCGCCGACCTGCTTGCCGATGTTGAGCGCGTTCATGCCGACATAGGCGACCGGCGTGCCGTCGGCGAAGGCGATGTCGTCGTCGACTGCGATCAGGCCGATCTTGGCGGCCTTCGCCTTGTCGGCGACGACCGGGCCGAGCGAGCGATCCGGCACCACCACGGCGATGCCCTTGACGCCGTCGCCGACGTAAGTGTCGAAGGTGGTGACGGCGAGGTTAGCGTCGAACTGGACGTCCTGGACAAGCAGGTCGACGCCGAGCTCGGCGGCTTTGTCCTTGGCGCCTTTCACCTCGCGCACGAACCAGGGATGGTCGCCCATCTTGTTGATGTAGCCGAACTTCATCTTGTCCTGCGCGCCGGCGCCGTGGACCGTCAGCGCGACGGCAGCGGTCGCGGCCGCAACCAGGCATGCCCTGATCATTTTCATGGTTTTCCTCCCTGTCGATCCCGGGCCGGTGGGACGTGATCTGCTTTGAAGACGTTTTCCGGCGACCGGCCGCCGGTGCGAAACCTCATTCGTGGTAGAGAACCGAGCGCCCGCCATCGATGACGATGCAGGCCGCGTTGATGAACGGCGCCTCGTCGGAGCCGAGGAAGACGGCGGTCATAGCCACCTCCTCCGGCCGACCGATGCGGCGCGGCGGGTGCAGGTCGTAGGTGCGCTGGCGCTCGGCTTGCGGATCGGGAAAGGTGTTCCAGTAATCGACCGCGATCTGCGTCTCGATATAGCCCGGCGCGATCGCGTTCACGCGGATCCCTTCGGCCGCGTATTGGATGCCGAGCGACCGCACCAGGCCGAGCAGCCCGTGCTTGGCGACCGGATAGGGAAAGGTCGACGGGATGATCGCGAAGGAATGGCAGGACGCGATGGCGACGACCGCGCCCTGCTTCTGACCGCGCATCGTCGGCAACACCGCGCGTGTCGAATACCAGACGCCGTCGAGATCGACGGCAAAGCAGCGCCGCCATTCCGCCTCGGTGGTTTCCAGAGGCTCGTGGAATACGTTGATGCCGGCATTGGCGACCAGCACGTCGATCCGGCCAAAAGCGCCGAGCGTCCGCTCGGCCATCGCCTCGCAGGATCCGCTGTCGGCGACGTCTGTCTCGACGAAGAGCGCCCGTGCCCCGCTTTCGATCAGAGAAGCGGCAACGCTCTTTCCGCTGGCCGCATCCTTTTCCGCCACGACGATCGCCGCGCCTTCCGCCGCCATGGCGCGCGCCGTCGCCTCGCCGATGCCGCGGCCCGCGCCGGTGATGATCGCCACCTTATCT
>NZ_RZSC01000972.1:0-1884 GCF_003998155.1 Mesorhizobium sp. M1E.F.Ca.ET.063.01.1.1 | reverse complement strand
CGCCGACACGGTGCCGGGCCATGCCGGCCCGCTGGCCGGCATTCTGACCGGCCTCGAATGGGCGGCGGAGAACGCAGCCTGCCAGTCGCTGGTGAGCGCGGCTGGCGACACGCCGTTCTTCCCCGGCGATCTCGTCGAGCGGCTGACAGCCGCTGCCAGGGAGCGGCCGGGTGCGATCGCGGTCGCCAGTTCCGACGACAGATGGCACCCGACTTTCGCGCTCTGGCCACTTGGCCTCAGCGATGCCCTGCGCCATTTCCTGATCGACGAGGACAATCGCCGCGTCTCGGCCTTCATGGAGCGGCACGGTTTTGTCCAGGTGGAGTTTCCGATGATCGAGGCCGAAGGCCAGCGGATCGACCCGTTCTTCAACATCAACACGCCGGACGACCTTGCGCAGGCCGAACGTCTGTTGCAAAGCCTCCAGCCATGAGACGCGTATTCGGCATCACCGGCTGGAAGAACTCCGGCAAGACGACCCTGACCGAAAAGCTGGTCGCCGAACTGGTCCGCCGCGGCTGGACGGTCTCGACGGTGAAGCATGCCCATCATGACTTCGACATCGACAAGCCTGACACGGACTCCTTCCGTCATCGCCAGGCCGGCGCCATGGAGGTCGCGATCGTTTCCGGCCGGCGCTGGGCGCTGATGCACGAGCTTCGCAACGAGGTCGAGCCGAAGCTGGACGAAATCCTGGCGCGGCTGACGCCTTCCGACATCGTGCTCGTCGAAGGCTACAAGCGCGAAGCGCACAAGAAGATCGAGGCGAGACGGCTGGACGCCAAGGACCGGACACCGCTTTCCGCCAGCGACCCGAACATCGTCGCTGTCGCCGCCGACTTTCCGGTCGAGGGCGAAAACCTGCCTGTCTTCGACCTCGACGATACGAAATCGATAGCCGACTTTATCGAACGCGCCACCAGCCTCGTCACAAAAGGCAAGTAACGCTGCGGCACACGGTGATTGTCGTTTGCTGTTGATTTGCAGTTGCTTTTTTCTTGGAAAGAGTGGGAGTATCCCGCGCAGCGGGCGGTCAAGAAGCTCCGCCCACAAGAGCCGCACGGGACAGCGGCCATGACAATATGAGAGGATTATCATGCGTATTGCACTGCGTATCGCGCTCGCCGCTTCGGCCGCGCTGCTGACACTTGGCGTCGCCCAGGCTCAGGAAAAGACCTTGAGGATCGGCACCGAAGGCGCGTATCCGCCCTTCAACAACCTGACCTCGGACGGCCAATTGGTCGGCTTCGACATCGACATCGCCAAGGCCCTCTGCGACGAAATGAAGGTGAAGTGCACCTTCGTCGCGCAGGACTGGGACGGCATCATCCCGGCGCTCCAGGCCGGCAAGTTCGACGCCATCGTCGCCTCGATGTCGATCACGCCCGAGCGCCAGGAGAAGGTCGACTTCACCCACAAATACTACAACACGCCCTCGGCGATCGCCGTGCCGAAAGATTCGCCGCTCAAGGGCGTGACCAAGGAAGACCTCGCCGGCAAGAATATCGGCGTCGCCACCACGACGACCCATTTCAATTATGCCTCGAAGACCTATACGGACAGCACCATCAAGGGCTATCCGAGCAGCCCCGAGGAGCAAGCCGATCTCGCCAACGGTCGTCTCGACGCTATCGAGGACGATATCGTCGTGCTGCAGCAGTGGCTGGATTCGCCTGACGGCGCCTGCTGCAAGATCCTCGGCCAGCCATCGCCGCAGCCGGTCGAAATCTTCGGACCGGGCGCCGGCATTGCCGTGCGCAAGGGCGAGACCGACCTGGTCAACAAGCTGAATTCCGCGATCGACGCCATCCGCGCCAACGGAAAGTACAAGGAAATCAACGACAAGTACTTCAAGTTCGACGTCTACGGCGCCGAGTCCTGATC
>NZ_RZSC01000971.1:0-1884 GCF_003998155.1 Mesorhizobium sp. M1E.F.Ca.ET.063.01.1.1 | reverse complement strand
GGCTGCAGGCGGTGTTCCTCGGGCGCGTTGAGGATTCCGGTCTCTCCTTCGAGTGGCGCAGCCTGGAAAGCTTCTCCGGCGACAGCGCGCTGACCGGCATATCGAGCGTGCGGGCGGCGGATCTGATCATCGCCGCGCAGCGCGATACGGGAGGCGATCCGGGCGCCGATGTCGACACACTGGTCTATGACGCGGGCCGGCCGGTGCTTGTCGTGCCGCATGCCGGGCCGCTGGTCACCACCTTCAGGCGTGTGCTGCTCGCCTGGAACGGCAGCAAGGAGGCGGCTCGCGCCGCATTCGATGCCCTGCCCTTCATCATTGAAGCCGACAAGACCGACATTCTCGTCATCGACCCGCCGGAGACACTGGATGAGGCTCCCGAGGCAGCGGGCGCCGAGATAGCGGCCGCGTTATCGCGCCATGGCGCCAATGTCAGCGTTTGCGTGCAGAAATCGAGCGGCGCCTCGGTCGACGATATCATCCAGGAAAGGATTGCCGAATCCGGCGCCGACCTGCTGGTGCTGGGCGCCTACAGCCACTCCTGGCTGCGCCAGCTTCTGTTCGGCGGCGTCACCCGCACCGTGCTGCACACGGCAAACGTTGCAGCCTTCCTGTCGAGATAAGCATGTCTGCCGAAAGTGGGAACCGGTTTCGGGACAAAGACACGCTGAACGCGTTTCGGCGCGACGCGCTGTAAGTCCACAGCCACCGCGAACTCCCACCTTGCCAAGCCTGGCGCTTTCCGGCTAATTCCGCCTGCATTCCATAGTATTTGCGCGCCGCGGCGCGCTTGCGGAGTGCGCGAACCATGTCCCTTCCTGAAAAAGCCTTTCCGGTCTCCTGGGACCAGTTCCACCGTGACGCCCGCGCGCTCTCCTGGCGGCTTTCCGGCGCCAACAAGGGACAGTGGAAGGCGATCGTCTGCATAACCCGAGGCGGCCTGGTGCCTGCGGCCATCATCGCGCGCGAGCTCGGTATCCGGGTCATCGAGACCGTCTGCGTGGCCTCCTACCATGACTACACGAGCCAGGGTCAGTTGCAGGTCCTAAAGGAGATCTCGCCTCCGCTGCTTGCCGACGACGGCGCCGGCGTGTTGATCATCGACGACCTCACCGATACCGGCAAGACGGCGGGCATCGTGCGCGCCATGATGCCGAAGGCGCATTTCGCGACGGTCTATGCCAAGCCGAAGGGCCGGCCTCTGGTCGATACATTCGTCACCGAGGTCAGCCAGGATACCTGGATCTACTTTCCATGGGACATGGGCTTCACCTAC
Source organism: Mesorhizobium sp. M1E.F.Ca.ET.063.01.1.1 (assembly GCF_003998155.1). Taxonomy (NCBI): domain Bacteria; kingdom Pseudomonadati; phylum Pseudomonadota; class Alphaproteobacteria; order Hyphomicrobiales; family Phyllobacteriaceae; genus Mesorhizobium; species Mesorhizobium sp. M1E.F.Ca.ET.063.01.1.1. The sequence continues at coordinate 608 of NZ_RZSC01000971.1, read as the reverse complement.
CAGAAGCCGATCGCCGACGATCACGCCGGCTGAGCACCGAGAAATTTTCAAAGAATCCGACTTTGAGGGCACGTTTGTGCCCCTCAAATCCTACCGGATGAACACAATTGCTTTTGGGACATTGACTTTTTCTGGTGGGATTTTCCCGAACGAGTGAAGTTTTTTACTTTTAAAGCTCATAATTCGCCGTAAGATTCGTAAAATGGCAAACGATTCCGGAGGCTGGGGGCAGCTTCTCCAATGTTGACGAGGCCGACGACGCACAACCAGATGGCCGAAAGAGTCAGGCGACTCTTCGGCATCGCGCCGTGCCGCCTGCAGGTTGCCGCCTTGCCCTGGCGCAAGGGTGAAAACGGCGTCGAGATCATGCTGATCACCAGCCGCGACACCGGACGCTGGGTTCTGCCCAAAGGCTGGCCAGAGGCCAGGGAGCCGCTTTGCGAGGCCGCCGCTCGGGAAGCGGGCGAAGAGGCCGGATTGCGCGGCACCATCTCGCATCTCGAAGCCGGCCGTTACTTTTACGCCAAGGTTCTGGCTTCAGGCGAGCAAGAGCCTTGCGAGGACCTGGTGTTCTCGCTCAAGGTCGACAGCGTTGCCGACGGCTGGAA
>NZ_RZSC01000970.1:0-1885 GCF_003998155.1 Mesorhizobium sp. M1E.F.Ca.ET.063.01.1.1 | reverse complement strand
GTACGCCGACGTGCCGGCCGCGGCGGCGCTCGGGTCGACGCTGTTCTTCGATGCCGGCATGAGCCGCGACGGCACGGTGTCCTGCTCGACCTGCCACAAGATCGACCGCCAGTTCCAGGACGACCTGCCGCAAGCGGTCGGCGTCGGCCGCACAAACCGGCGCACCATGCCGCTGGCCGGCGTGGCGCGCGATCCATGGTTCTTCTGGGACGGGCGGCGCGACAGCCTATGGGCGCAGGCGCTGACGCCGCTCGAAAATCCGCTCGAGCAGGCCGGCAACCGCGCCGCCTTCGCGCACTACATCAAGAACCGGTTCGGCGAGCGCTATGAGCGGATATTCGGTCCGCTGCCCGACCTTTCCACGGTGCCGGCCAATGCCAGCCCGCTCGGCACCGAGGCAGAGAAGGCCGCGTGGAGCGCCATGCCCGCCGGACAGGCCGACGATGTCAATCGCGTCTTTACCAATATCGGCAAGGCGATCGCGGCTTTCGAGCGCTCGATCGAACCTCCGGAGACGCGCTTCGACCGCTTCGCCATCGATCTTGCGACCGGCGCCAGGCCTGAGGGCGACGCGGCGTTCTCGCCGGAAGAGATCCTCGGGCTGAAGCTGTTCATCGGCAAGGCCAATTGCGTGACCTGCCACAACGGCCCGCGCTTCACCGACAACGCTTTCCACAACACCGGCGTGCCACCGGTCAAGGATCTGCCGCCGGATCGCGGGCGGGTCGACGCGGTGGCTCAAGTTCAGGCAGATCCCTTCAACTGCTTCGGCAAGTTCCGCGACGGGGACGCAAGCGCCTGCCGCGAGCTGCGCTTCATGGTGAAGGACGGTGAGCAGCTTGTGCGCGCCTACAAGACGCCGTCGCTGCGGGGCGCCGCCACCCGACCGCCTTACATGCATGCCGGACAGTTCTCGTCGCTGGACGAAGTGATCGAGCATTATTCGAAGGCGCCGGCGAGCGTCGAAGGCGCTTCGGAGGTGCATCCGCTCGATCTTTCCGACCGTGAGCGGGCGGCGCTGGTGGCGTTCCTCAAGACGCTGTCGGAATGAAGGGATAAGAAGGTCCGATGAGCCGGAAAACAGTTCTCGTTGAAGACGCCGCCAAGGATTGGTTCAAGGATCCCGAGTTCGTTGCCGAATTCGCGGCCTTGCGAGAGGAATTCGCGATTGTCGAAGCATCGATAAGGGCTAGAGATCAAGCCGATCCGATCAGGGAGCCTTCCGCTAACGATCCTTCACCGTCTCCATCGCCACAAAGGTAGACGTCTGCGCCACGTGGGGGAGTGCCGAGATACGCTCGCCGAGCACCCGGCGATAGGCGGCGATGTCGGTTGTGCGGACTTTCAGCAGATAATCGAAGCTCGACGCCATCATATGGCATTGCTCGATCTCCGGCACGCCTTGCACCGCGCGGTTGAACGCGTCGAGCGCCGCTGAGCGCGTGTCGGAAAGCTTGACCTGGACGAAGGCGACATGGCCTTCGCCCATGCGCTCGCGGTCGACGATGGCGCGGTAGCCTCTTATGTAGCCGTCCTTCTCCAGCCGCTTCACCCGCGCCTGCACCGGCGTCTTCGACAGGCCGACCTTCAAAGCCAGTTCGGACATGGAAAGCCTGCCGTCGCGCCCGAGGGCGGACAGGATGTTGCGGTCTATGCGGTCCAATTGGTCTTCGGTCATCGATATGATGGTCAAAATGATTGGTTTCAACATTATATGATAGTTCAAATGGACTATCCTGTCGATTTCTTTGGACCGACCTGGATTTTCCAATTGTGCTAGCTTTCGCCGATCGGTCCGGTGACCGCCGGACCGCTCCCCAACGCTCGCTTTCATGGACCCGACATGCCGCTCGATGCCATCCGCCAGCAGATCCGTGCCAACTAC
>NZ_RZSC01000096.1:0-13067 GCF_003998155.1 Mesorhizobium sp. M1E.F.Ca.ET.063.01.1.1 | reverse complement strand
ACGTCTTGCCGGTCCGAAACTCCGCCCGGGCGCATTCGGCCGGGCCAATTCTGGAGGCATTGATGCTCGACCCCAAGAAGCTGCTCGACGACCTTCTCGGCTCGCAAATTCCTGGCACGGGATCGACCGTTCGCGACAAGGCGGGGCAGGCGGTGCAGATGGCGAAGGACAATCCGCTCGCCGCCGGCGCGCTGGCCGCGGTGCTGCTCGGCACCGGCACAGGCCGGCAGGTGACGGGCGCCGCCATCAAGCTCGGCGGCTTGGCGGCCATCGGCGGCCTCGCCTACAAGGCCTACCAGAACTATAAGAACGGCGCTGAGCCGGCGCAGGCCCCGGCCACGGGCGAGCCGGAACTGCTGCCGCCGCCCAAGGATACCGCCTTCGACCCCTCGCAGGCGCCGCAAGGCGAGGCCGAGTTCACGCTGACGCTGGTCAGGGCAATGATCTCCGCGGCCAAGGCGGATGGCCATGTCGACGACGAGGAGCGGCAGAAGATCGCCGATAAGCTCAAGCTCGCCGGCATCGGGGCGGATGCGGAGAAGTTCCTGATGGCAGAGCTCGAGAGCCCGCTCGACCTCGACGCGCTGGTCGCCGGCGCCAAGACCGACGCGCAGAAGCTCGAGCTCTACACCGCCTCGCGCCTCACCATCGACCCCGACACCCGCACCGAGCGCGGCTATCTCGATCTGCTCGCCGGCCGGCTCGGCCTGCCGGACGCGCTGGTCGACCATGTCGAGGCGACGGTCTCGGCGGCGAAGGCGCCGGCTTGAGCCGCGTCCAACCGGCGCTGACAAGTCCGGGTTGGTAAACGCGCTCGTGGCGCGCTGCCGGCCGTTAACCTTTCGTTAACCCAGCAAGCGCATCATTCTAGGCAGTCGGACCGGCTTTTCCTCCTCCCAAGCGCGGTTCAGATCAGGGCGGTCGCCAATGACCGCCCTTTTTGTCGGCCCGTTGTCTTGCCGGCCTCTTCTCTTTTGTCGGCAAGAGCCGCTTGCCACGGTCCCTATCATTTGCGATGCCACGTGTTCTTCCAGCAATGACCGGGAAGGGATGACGATGACCGCCATGACAGAGAAAACCGCCATCGTTACCGGCGCCGGCACCGGCATCGGCAAGAGCGTTGCCACGACGCTGCTCCAGGCAGGATGGAACACCGTGTTCTGCGGCCGGCGCAAGAAGCTGCTCGAGGAGGCGATCGCCGAGGCCGGGAAGACGAGCGCCAAAGCGCTCGCAGTCAGTTGCGACATCAGCAAGGCCGACGAAGTCGACGACATGTTCGAGACCGTGGTGGAGGCGTTCGGGCGCGTCGACCTGCTCTTCAACAATGCCGGCATGGGTTACAAGTCGACGCTGATCGACGAGATCCCCGTCGAGGTCTGGAACGATGTCGTGGGCGTCAACCTCACCGGCTCGTTCCTGTGCGCCCGCGCCGCCTTCGGCGTCATGCGCCGGCAAAAGCCGATGGGCGGGCGCATCATCAACAACGGCTCGGTGTCGGCCTATGCGCCGCGCCCGGGCTCGGCGCCCTATACGGCGACCAAGCATGCCATAACCGGCCTGACCAAGACGCTGGCGCTCGACGGCCGGCCCTATGACATCGCCTGCGGCCAGATCGACATCGGCAATGCGTTGACCGAGATGGCGCAGCCGATGACGGTCGGCGTGCCGCAGGCCAATGGCTCCATCGCCGCCGAAGCGGTCATGGATGTCCAGCGCGTCGCCGACGCGGTGCTGCACATGGCGAGCCTGCCGCTCGACGCCAATGTGCTGTTCATGACCGTGATGGCAACGAAGATGCCGTTTGTCGGACGCGGGTAACGGCCCCGAGCGCTGATCGAACGCAGCGCCTACTCGCCGAGCACCCGCCGCCGCTCCTCGAACTCGTTCTTGTCGATCTCGCCGCGCGCGAAGCGCTCTTTGAGAATGTCAAGCGCCGTGCGCCCTGGCGGCGGCTGATGGGGTGGCATCACAGCCGGCCCGCCCAGCCAGCGACCGAGCGGCAGGACGGCGGCTACCAGCACGACAAAAAAGAGGATCATGAACAACGGGCCGAAAATCATCATCCAACCTCCGCCCCACCACATCATGCCGGGACCATAGGCATACCTGTCGGCATCCGACGCCTGAGCCCAGGCAACGCCGGGCGAAAGGGCCAAGACCACGTTCATCGCCGCAGTCGACCTCAGCAGACCTTTCTGCATGGGCTTGCTCCATCATTCACACTTGCCATCCTACACCGTCGAGCGGCCGGTATCTTGCGCCAGATCAAACGCGACATGCTTGCGACGGTCATGCTGAAGGACTCCAGCCGGACCATCGCAAAGACGCGTCTGACGGATTCGCTTAAAGCGCGTCGCGATCTTTCAGATTCGCTCCGTGCGCTTTAGGTTTTTGATTTTACGCATGTCTTTGTCTCCCGAAACCGGTTCCCACTTTCGGGAGACATGCTTTAGGGCGGGCAGCTCACGAGAGCGGCCCGAGCGAGCTGATCTCGACCAACCCGGTGTCGGCTCGGCGAGCCCGCTCGCCATCTCCCTCGAGTGGAGGGTGGAAGCTTACTTTGCCAAAAACGCCTCGATCCGCTCCAGCGCGCGCAGGATGTTCTCCTCGGAATTGGCGTAGGAGAGCCGGACATAGCCTTCGCCGAGCACGCCGAAGTCCGGACCGCCGATCAAGGCCACGCCGGCGTCTTCCAACAGCGTCGAGGCAAGCTTCTTGGCCTTCCAGCCGGTCTTCGACACGTTGGGGAAGGCATAGAAGGCGCCCTTCGGCGTGATGCAGGAAATGCCGGGCAGCGCATTCAGCCCTTCGACCACGATCTTCCTGCGGTTGTCGAAAGCGCGCATCATCTTCTCGACATCGTCCTGCGGGCCGTCGATCGCCGCGATGCCGGCATACTGGCTCGGCGCGTTGACGCAGGACCAGCAATTGACCGCAAGCTTGCGCACCTTGTCGTAGAGATAGGCGCCCTTTTCGCCGTTCGGCCAGATCGACCAGCCCATGCGCCAGCCAGTCATCGCCCAGGTCTTCGACCAGCCGTTGAGCACGATCAGCCTGTCGCGGATTTCCGGGAAATTGAGCAGCGAGCAATGCGTCTCGCCGTCATAGGTCATGACGTCGTAGATCTCGTCGGACAGGATCGCCACCTGCGGGTGCTTCTCCAATCCCTTGACCAGTTTCTCGATCTCGGCCCGCGGGGTGACGCCGCCGGTCGGGTTGGCGGGCGAGTTGAGGATCAGGAGCCTTGTCTTCGGCGTGATCAGCGCCAGCGTCTCGTCGGCCGAGAAGGCGAAGCCGTTCTCCTCTCGGATCGGCACGGGAATAGGCGCGGCGCCGGTGAACTCGATCATCGAGCGGTAGATGGGAAAGCCGGGATCCGGATAGAGAATCTCCGCGCCCGGTTCGCCGAACATCAGGATCGCGGCGAACATGGTCGGCTTGCCGCCGGGCAGGATCATCACGTTTTCGGCCGACACCTCGACGCCGGTCGTGGTCAGCGTGCGGCGCACCACCGCCTCGCGGGTGGCCAGCAGCCCGTTGGCGGGCGTGTAGCCATGATGGCCGTCGCGCAGCGCCTTGATCGCCGCCTCGACGATGTGCTGCGGCGTCTTGAAGTCGGGCTGGCCGATGCCGAGATTGATGATGTCGCGGCCCTGATGGGCAAGCGCGGTGGCACGCGCGAGCACCGCGAAGGCATTTTCCTCGCCGAGACGGTCGAAGGCGGCGATCGTGTGGAGCATTTTTCCCGTCCCTGTGGTTCTTACTGTTGGCGAGCGTTTTTGTGAGCGTCCATTCGCAAAAGTCAAACAGATTGGAGTTCCCCGTGCCAAAAAATATTGGGGTGTCGGAAAATCTGAAAGATTGGCAGCCGCGCCCGCGTCCGGAACGCAAAGCGCTCGAGGGCCGGACCGTCAGGCTCGAGCCGTTGAGCGCCGCAAAACATGGCGATGGGCTTTACGAGGCGTCGTCTGTGGCCGATGTCGATGGCCGCTTTACCTGGCTGCCGGATTATCCGCCGGAAACCCGCGCCGCGTTCCAGCCATGGCTGGACAAGGTCGAGGCGAGCGAGGATCCGCTGTTCTTCGCTGTCATCGACAAGGCGAGCGGCAAGGTTGCCGGGCGCCAGACACTGATGCGCATCGATGCCGCCAACGGCGTCATCGAGATCGGCAACATCTATTGGGGGCCGCTGATCTCGCGCAAGCCGGCGGCGACCGAAGCGCAATTCCTGTTCACCAAATATGCCTTCGACGAGCTCGGCTACCGCCGCTACGAATGGAAATGCAACAACCGCAACGAACCGTCGAAGCGCGCGGCCGAACGTTTCGGCTTCAAGTTCGAGGGCATTTTCCGCCAGCATCTTGTGGTAAAGGGCGAAAATCGCGATACGGCGTGGTATTCGATCATCGACAAGGAGTGGCCGGCTTTGCGTAAGGCCTATGAGGCCTGGCTCGATCCGGCGAATTTCGATGGCGAGGGCCGCCAGAAGCGGCGGCTCGAGGATTTCCGCGCCGAATTCGGCGCATAACGGGAGCGCTAGATGGCGCACGATCACGGCTCGCATGGGGTCGGTGCACACGACCATAGCCATGGCCACGGCGCCGGGCACATGCATGGATCGACCGACAAGAAGCGGGTGCTGATCGCGGCCTGCCTGACGGCCGGCTTCATGGTCGCGGAGGCGCTCGGCGGCCTTCTCACCGGCTCGCTGGCGCTGCTTGCGGACGCCGGTCACATGCTGGCGGACGCGATCGCGCTCGGCCTTGCCTGGTATGCCTTCCATCTCGCCGGCCGCCCTGCCACCGGCCGTCTCACCTACGGCTTCGCCCGCGTGAAGACGCTGGTGGCCTACACCAACGGCATCGCCATTTTCGTCATCGCGCTATGGATCGTCTATGAAGCCTGGGGACGGTTGATTCACCCGGCGCCCGTGCTGGGCGGCCCGATGCTGGTGGTGGCAGTCGCCGGCCTGCTGGTCAACATCGCCTCCTTCTTCGTGCTGCACGGCGGCGATCGCGAGGGCCTGAACATGCGCGGCGCCATCCTGCATGTGCTGGGCGACCTGCTTGGCTCGGCCGCGGCAATCGTGGCGGCGCTGATCATCCTGGCAATCGGCTGGACGCCGATCGATCCGATCCTCTCCGTCCTGGTGTCGCTGCTCATCCTGTCGACGGCGTGGTCGCTGATGCGCGAGGCCGCGCATGTGCTGCTCGAAGGCGTGCCGGCAAGCCTCGACCGCGACCTGATCGCCAAGGATATCGAAGGCGCGGTCAAGGGCGTGCGCGAGGTGCACCACATGCATGTCTGGTCGCTCGACGGCACCAGCAACATGGCGACACTGCACGCCTGCCTGAATGACGGCGTCGATCCGCATGTGGCGGTGAGCGCCATCAAGAAACGGCTTGCCGCGAAGCACGGCATCGATCATGCGACGGTGGAGCCCGAGTTCGGCCTCTGCGCCGACAGCCATGACGAGCACGACCATCGCCATGATCACGACCACGCGCATGATGCGCCTCCTGATCGCCGCCACTATCATTGACGCGTGCCTGATGATGAACTTAAACGACCTCGGGCCAAGGGACGCCTGCTGATGGATCGCGAGACGCGCAACGCGGCGATCGCCGCGGCCTGGATACTGCTGCTGTTCGGCCTCGCCGCCTATTTCCTGCCGACCATCATGTTGGCCGCCGGCAAGGTCTCGACCATCCTGGCCGCCATCATCGCCGCGATCTTCATGGTGGGGCTGTTCGTCGTCCTGTGGCTGCGCGGACGCAGCCAGCGCAAGAAGGGTCTCTAAAGATGAGAATTCTGATTACGGGTGCCGCCGGCATGGTGGGCCGGAAGCTGATTGCACGGCTGGCCAAGGACGGCACACTCGCCGGCCGCAAGATCACGGCGCTCGATCTGCACGACATCGTGCCGGCGCAGGCGCCGGCGATCGACGGCGTGGAAGTCGCCATCCATACCGGCGACTTCGCCGCATCCGGAGCGGCGGCAAGCCTGGTCGGTTCACGCCCGGACGTGATCTTCCACCTTGCCGGCATCGTGTCCGGCGAGGCGGAGGCCAATTTCGATCTCGGCTACCGCGTCAATCTCGACGGCACACGCGCGCTGTTCGACGCCGTGCGGCTGGCGGGCTTTGCGCCGCGCCTGGTCTTCACCTCGTCGATCGCCGTGTTCGGCGCGCCGTTCCCGGATGTCATCCCGGACGAGTTCCACCCGACGCCGCTCACCTCATACGGCACGCAGAAGCAGATGAGCGAAGCGCTGCTTGCGGACTACACGCGGCGCGGCTTCTTCGACGGCGTCGGCATCCGGCTGCCGACGATCTGCGTTCGCCCCGGCAAGCCGAACAAGGCGGCGTCGAGCTTCTTCTCAGGCATCATCCGTGAGCCCTTGAGTGGCCAGGAAGCGATCCTGCCGGTGCCGCGCTCGGTGCTGCACACCCATGCCAGCCCGCGCTCCGCCGTCAATTTCCTGATCCATGCGGCGGAGATCGACGGCAATGCGGTCGGGCCGCGGCGCAATCTCACCATGCCGGGAGTCGCTGCCACCGTCGGCGAGCAGATCGAGGCGCTGGAGCGCATCGCCGGACACGAGGTGGTGAAGCGGATCCGCGAACAGCCAGACGAGACGATCTGGGCGATCGTCAAAGGATGGCCGACGCGCTTCGAGGCGCGGCGGGCGAGGGAGCTGGGTTTTGCCGCCGAGAAGAATTTCGACGAGATCATCCGCGCTCATATCGAGGACGAGCTGGGCGGGAAGATATATTGATATTCAGGTGATGCCGGCCTGCAAACGGCGGCTTCCTGCGCTTCCGGCATTCGCCGGCCGAAGCATTCATGAGAGTGGCGTGGTAGTTAAGGCTACGGCCGGCGTAGGCCGGTTCTCGGAATCCACCGTTTTCGGCTCGGCCTGACCTGAATCTCAACACACCTTCGCGCGCACCTATGGTCAGGCGCCGCCCGTCAGGCTGGCCGACAAAAGCAGCAGCCCAACCAGGAAGATGAAGGCCGCGCCGCCGATCTCGACGATCGAATGGATGCGGTTGCCGAGATATCCGTCGCCGGCGAAATAGACCGCCCAGTTCTTGGCCGTCACCGCGAGCGTCGCCAGCGCCGAGACGGTGATCGCGGTGCCGATCGACATCGCAAGCACCGACAGCAGTCCGCCAAGCCAAAGCCCGTTGAGAAGCGCGAAGCTCAGCACGATCAGCGCGCCTGAGCAGGGGCGAATGCCGACGGCGGCAACGGCCGACCAGGCCGTGCGCCAGTCGAAGCGGTCGCCGGAAAGCAGCGCCGGATCCGGCGCATGCGAATGGCCGCAGGTCTCGCAGACTTCGCCCGGGCCATGATCGTGGTGATGATGCGCTGCATGATCGTGCGCGCCATGATCGTGGCTATGCGGGTGCGAGTGCGCCACATCATCGTGGTCGTGATGCGTGTGCAGCGTATGCGCCGCGTGGGCATGCGTCGAAAGCGAATGAGCATGGGAATGGCTTGCGTGGGAATGCGCGTGCGCGTGCCCGGCATGGGAATGCCCGGCACGCGAATGCCCCGCATGGGCGGCCGACAGGCTGTGGGCGGGCGCTCTGCCGAGCAGGCGCGGTATCGATGGACCGAGCTTGCGCCACAAAAGCCAGGCGCCGAACAGGGTGACCAGCACAAAGCTGGAGATTTCGAGGAACCAGGTCGCGTCGGTCATCGACACCGCCGTGCCGCGCAGCACGAAATAGGCGAGCACCATGACCACGACCGCGGTCAGGCCCTGCAGCAACGCCGAGACGAAGGAGAGCAGGATGCCGCGCTTCAGCGCCACTTCGTTGGCGACCATATAGGAGGAGATCACCGCCTTGCCGTGCCCGGGACCGGCGGCGTGGAAGATGCCATAGGCGAAAGAAAGGCCGACCAGCAGCCAGAGCTTGCTGCCGTCCTGGCGCATCGCCTTCATCGCGGCTGCCAGCGAATGGTAGAATTCCTGCTGCCTGAGATTGATCCACATCAGGATATGGGCGAACGGACCGGAGGTGCTTGGCGCCATGCCGTCATTGGTGCCGATGCCGAGTGAGCTCTGGGCATGGGCGATGCCTGGCAGATGCGTCATCACCAGGGTGGCGGCCAAAAGGCCAAGCGCCAAGCGCAGCGATGGTTTCATCACCGATTATCCTTCTGGCGGGCAGTTCAGTTCGAGCTTGGTGGCGAAGATCTTGCTCATGTCGGTGCCCGTCGGATCGTTGAAGAACGCATCCGTCAGGGTCTTCTGGTTCTCCTTGATCGCTTCGTCGGGATCGGGGCGGACCACCTTCTTGGTGCAGTTCGAGGGTAGGCCCTCGACGGTGAGGTTGGCGTCGTCGGTGAAATCGATCGCCGTGTAAAATGTCGGATCGTAAACGCCGATGTCGATCTTGCCGGCAAGCTTGATCGGCGTCTTCGGCTCGGACTCGAACAGGATGATCAACTGATCATTGTCGAAGTTCGCCATCAGATGCGGCGGCGGGATCATCGGCACGTCCTTGCCGTCCTGCGTGACCAACTGGAAGTAGTTGAATTCGGCCAGCGAAGAATGGACGGTATCGGCCACTTCCTTGAGCTCTTTGTCATCAAGTTTCAGATCGGAGTTCTTGTCGAACTCCATCATCACAGTGCTCGAAAACAGATCGTCGAAACGCCACAGATGGCGCAGCGCTTTCACGCTTTGGTGATCCTCGCTCAGGATCACGTCGAGGCGGGCTTCGGCAAAGACATGCGGATGCACCTCGGCCGGCTCGACCGCGGCGAATGTCACTGCTGCGGCCGAAGCCAGCATGGTTGCTTGCCGTTTCAGGTGCATTCTGGGCCGCGATTCCATCGACTTCGGGAGTAAAACCCGAGAGTTATCAGAAAGGGGGCGAAATTGGGACGCGGGATATCACGCGCCGTCTCGCGTCCTGAACCAGTGCACCAGGAAATCGACGAAGACGCGGACCTTGGCGGGCAGGTAGCGGCGGTGCGGGGAGACGGCGAAGATACCGGTACCCGACAGGATGCGATCGTCGAGCGCGGTGACCAACTTACCGGAAGCGATATCGGGAGCAGCTATGAAATCCGGCAGCATGGCGAAGCCGAGGCCGGAGAGAGCGGCAGCTCGCGCCACAATTGGGCTGTTGACCTCGATCGGGCCGGAGACGGCGACGCTCATGGACTCCTCACCCTCACCCTTGAAACGCCAATTGGCCAGCGAGCGGCCGTTGGTGTCGACCAGGCAAGGCATGTTGGCGAGATCCTGTGGACGCGTCGGCTTGCCATGCTTTGCGAGCAGCTCTGGCGATGCGCACAGCTTGACCGAAAACGGTCCCAAGCGCCTGGCGATCAGCGAAGAGTTCTCAAGCCGCGAGATGCGCACCGCAAGGTCGAAACCCTCTTCAACAAGGTCGACGAAGCGGTCGTCGAGGTGGATGTCGAGCACGATGTCGGGATGCTGCTTGGCGAAGTCGATCAGCGACTGGCCGATCGGCGCGTCGGCGAAGGTGCGCGCCGCCGAAAGCTTGATCCGGCCGCGCACGTCGCCGGAGGATTCGCGCACGGCGTCGGCCAGGCTGTCGACCTCGCGCACGATTTCGGAAGCGCGCTGATAATAGGTGTGGCCGGCTTCGGTCAGCGAGAACTGGCGCGTGGTGCGGTTCAGAAGCAGCGCGCCGAGTTCGTCCTCCAACTCGCGCACATATTTCGACAGCAGCGCTTTTGAACGGCCGATCTTGCGCGCTGCGGCCGAGAAGCCTTCAGCCTCGACCACGTCGATGAAGGCGCGCATACGGGTCAATGTGTCCATGATCAGACCTTTCGTGCCGCGTCGAGAATCCTGCGGCCGAGCCGTATCAAAGCGACGTCGCCGCCGGAAGGGCCCAGCAGCGACAGGCCGAAGGGCGCGCCGTCGACGGAGCCGAGCGGCAAGGTGATCTGCGGGAAGCCCGACAGGCCTGCCAGGCACAACAGATGCAGCGCCCTTTCGCGATAGGCCTGGAACTGTTCGGGCGTGCTGGTCTTCAGCGGCGCCGCGCCTGGAACGGTCGGCAGAACGAGAAAGCCGTTGTTGCCGAGCAGGGCGCCGAGATCGGAACGGAAGGCCAGCCGGCGTTCCGCCTCGGCGGCGACCGTGCCGGCATCGATCGTGCGGCCGAAGCCGAAACGCTCGTCGATGCCAGGGCCAAGGCCGTGGTTGCCCGCCGAGATCCAGCTGCCATGCACCTGCCAGGCCTCGTAAGCCTGCAGCCGGCGAAAACACCAGTAGAGATCATCCGGGGACGAGGCGAAGGCGTATTCCATCTCGGTCGGCTCGCCGACGACGCCGGCCGTCAGTGCCTTCATTCGTCCATATTCGGCGGCCTCGGCCGGGCCGGCAACGAAAGCGTCCAGCCAGCGGATCGACAGTGGGCGGTTGAGCGGATGCTGATGCGGATCGCGCCCGAGCAGGAGCTTGCCGACCGCCTCATAGGTCTCGATGTCGTCGGCGAACCAGCCGAAGGTGTCGAAGCTCGGCGCCAGCTTCATCGCGCCGTCGAGCGAGATGCGGCCGTGGCTGGTGCGCAGCCCGATCAGGCCGCAGAAGCTTGCCGGCGCGCGGATCGAGCCGCCGGTGTCGGAACCGATGGCGATATCGGCAAGGCCTCCTGCGACTGCAGATGCCGATCCCGAGGAAGAGCCGCCGGTGACGCGGTCCGGGGCGGCCGGGTTCACCGGAAAGGCGAAATGCGAATTCTGGCCGAACAACGAGAAGGCAAGCTCGTCAGTCTGCGTCTTGCCGACGAAGCGAGCGCCGGCGTCGAGAATCATCTGGACGGCCTTGGCTGTCTGCGAGGCGGCGTGAGCCTGCTCGAACTTGCGCGGGTTGCCGCAGCCGGTGCGATAGCCGGCGACGTCGTAAATGTCCTTGACGGCCAGGCGCAGGCCGGCAAGCGGGCCTGATTCCGCATTGGCCACAGGCACTTGGCGCAGATCGAGGAAGGCGTTGAGAGGGCCGTGGGTGCCTGGCATCGTTCGATTTCCGGATACGGTCCACAAACATTGTTCGATGCCGGAATTTTTACAACCGGCGCTTACGATTTTTATTGATTGTGAAACCCTTCGCTCTTATATCGCGCTTGCCCAAAGTCGCACGTGCCTGTGGGTGTCCGCCGATCCTCGAATGGTGAGGGCAACCGGTAAGGTAACTGGAGCCAACCCCTCCAGTCGGTCTAGTGGCCAACCGCCAGACCGAGGACACCTTGAAGCAACGACGGTGCGGGCCTTTCTGGTGTCTACCGGTCGTCCAAAGACCGGGGTTACTGAAGAGGCACACCTTCATTGCCTGTAGTGCGGACGGGGTCCTCCCATCCAAGCCAAGGCAGACAAAGCGAACCGAGGCCGGGCAAGGCCAGGTTCACCGCCGCGAGACGGCGATTCGTGGTTCCGGGGTCTCCACCGGCTGGTTCCACGGATTTTCCGTCCCGCCTTTGTCCACCGCGAGTTCGCGAGGCTGAGCGCCCGCGTCCCGCAGCCTTTGTGCGCGCCGAAAGGCGCAGATGGAGAGACCTCGATGGCTACCCAGCGCATCCTTGACTTCCTCGCCACCCGACGTCCGAACGGCCCCTGCCTCGTCGTCGACCTCGATGTCGTGCGCGACAACTTCCGCGCCTTCGAGAAGGCGCTGCCCGATTCCAAGATCTACTATGCGGTGAAAGCAAACCCGGCGCCGGAGATCCTGCGCCTTCTTGCTGCGATGGGCTCGTCCTTCGACACCGCATCCGTTGCCGAGGTTGAGATGGCGATGGACGCCGGCGCGCCGGCGGACCGCATTTCCTTCGGCAACACCATCAAGAAGGAGCGCGACATCCAGCGCGCCTATCAGCTCGGTATCCGCCTCTACGCCGTGGACTGTGTGGAGGAGGTCGAGAAGATCGCCCGCGTCGCCCCCGGCTCGCGCGTGTTCTGCCGCGTGCTGACCGACGGCGAAGGCGCCGAATGGCCGCTGTCGCGCAAGTTCGGCTGCGTGCCGGCGATGGCCGTCGATGTGCTGCGCCATGCCAAGGAGCTTGGCCTGGACGCTTATGGCGTGTCGTTCCATGTCGGCTCGCAGCAGACCAACCTGTCGGCCTGGGACCGCGCGCTGGGCGACGCCAAGAAAGTGTTCGCGACGCTCGCCGAGGAAGGCATCGTCTTGAAGATGGTCAACATGGGCGGCGGTTTCCCGACCCGTTACCTGAAGGACGTGCCGGCGGCGCAGGCTTACGGCCAGGCTATCTTCTCGGCGCTGCGCAAGCATTTCGGCAACGCGCTGCCCGAGACGATCGTCGAGCCGGGCCGCGGCATGGTCGGCAATGCCGGCGTCATCAAGTCGGAAGTCGTGCTGATCTCGAAGAAGGCCGACAACGACAATGTGCGCTGGGTGTTCCTCGACATCGGCAAGTTCGGCGGCCTCGCCGAGACCATGGACGAGGCGATCCGCTATCCGATCGTCACTCGCCATGACGGCTCGGAGACCGCGCCCTGCGTGCTCGCCGGCCCGACCTGCGATTCGGCGGACGTGATGTACGAGAAGACGCCCTATCCGCTGCCCCTGTCGCTGACCATCGGCGACGAGGTGCTGATCGAAGGCACCGGCGCCTACACGACGACCTATTCTTCGGTCGCGTTCAACGGCTTCGAGCCGCTCCGATCCTACGTGATCTGAGCGGTTCACAAGAACCGCTCAGATCACCCGGCGCGGGCGATCATGTCGCCCGCCCGGGCTCGCTTGTGGAACAGATCTCCGCTCGAGAAGGATCGCGGAAATGGACAATGCAGATTTCATCGTCGAGGGCGCCGCGCGCCGGGTAATCTCCCCCCTTGAGGGGGAGATGGCCGCGCAGCGGCCAGAGGGGGTCGTCGCGCGTGGAGCGCCAACGCCGCTTCTCGTCACGCAGGGCGCCGGCGCTTCACGCGCGGCGACCCCCTCTGTCGCCTTCGGCGACATCTCCCCCTCGAGGGGGGAGACTGCCCGCGCCTTCGTCATCCTTGCCGAAGGCACCGGTGACATGCTGGCGCGCGAAGCGCTGCTCGACCGCGCCATGG
>NZ_RZSC01000969.1:0-1885 GCF_003998155.1 Mesorhizobium sp. M1E.F.Ca.ET.063.01.1.1 | reverse complement strand
GGCTCGGTCGGCGTTGCCTGCACCAGCCCGTCCGATCCGGCGCCGAAGCGGGCGAGCGTCACCGGCAGTTCGTCGCGTTTGGGGTTGAAGACGCCAGGCGGCCGGCTGGGCAGCGGCACGCTGGCCAAACCGGAACGGACAAAGCCCTCGAACAGGATCGGCGCGGCCGACACATAGCCGGACAGACCCGGTATCGGGCTGGCGTCGGCGCGGCCGACCCAGACACCCAGTACATAGCGGCCGTCGAAGCCCACCGACCAGGCATCGCGATAGCCATAGGAGGTGCCGGTCTTGTAGGCGATGCCGCCCTGCATGGCGCCTTCCAGCGGCTTCACGCCGGAGAGGATGTCGTCGATCTGCCAGGCGGCCTGGTCGTCGAGGATGGTGGCGGTGGCGCGCTCGGCATTGGCCGGCTCGGTGCCGTCATGCAGCGTGTGCATCTTGCCGCCATTGGCGAGCCCCGTATAGAGCTGCACCAGGTCGCGCAAGGTTATGCCGGCGCCGCCGAGGCCGATCGCAAGGCCGGGCGCTTCGTTGAGCGGCAGGACCAGGTTGACGCCGGCCTGGCGGAAGCGCGCGGTAAGCCGTGCGGGACCGACGGCGTCGAGCACGCGGATCGCCGGCACGTTGAGCGACAATTGCAGCGCCTGCCTGATGCTGACGTCGCCCTGGTAGCCCATATCGAAATTCTTCGGCCGATAGCCGCCGAAGTCGGCCGGGCTGTCCTCGATGATGGTCTCCTGCGCCACCAAACCCTGCTCGAATGCCAACCCGTAGATGAACGGCTTCAGCGTCGAGCCGGGCGAGCGCACGACCTTGGTCATGTCTATCCAGCCGGAGCGGCTGGCGTCGAAGAAATCGGCCGAGCCTACCTCGCCAAGAATGTCGCCGGTGCGCGCATCGGCCATCACCATGGCGACGGATAGTTTAGGCCCGAGCTTCCTGGCGGCCTCCCTCGCTACCTGCTCCAGGCCCTGCTGAACACTCTTGCGGATGGTGAGCTGCAGCGGCTTGCCGGGCTCCGCCTTGGGCAGCATGGCGTAGGAAGCGTGCGCAGCGAGCGCCGGCAGCTTGCGGCGCAGGCCGGAGACATCGTCGAGGGCGGCGCGCGCAGCCTCGCGCTCGCCAAGCAGGCCGGACGAGACCATGCGGTCGAGCACCCGGTCGCGCGCGGCATGGGCGATGTCGAGGTTGCGGTCGGGCCGGCGTTTTTCGGGCAGTTGCGGCAGCGCGACGAGGAGGGCGGATTCCGAAACGGTCAGCCGCTTCGGCTCCTTGCCGAAATAGGCAAGCGAGGCGGCGCGCACGCCTTCGAGGTTGCCGCCATAGGGCGCCAGGGTCAAATAGCGCTCGAGGATTTCCTGCTTGGACAGTCGCCGCTCGATCTGGATAGCGCGCAGGATCTGCTTGGCCTTGGAGGCGAGGCTGCGGCTGTCGCGCGGCTCGATCAGCCGGGCAAGCTGCATCGACAAGGTCGAGCCGCCGGAGACGATGTGGCCGCTGGTGGCGAACTGGCTGGCGGCGCGGCAAAGCGCCAGAACGTCGACGCCGCGGTGGTCCCAGAAACGCTTGTCCTCATAGGCGACCAGCATGTCGATGAACTCTCTGTCGACCTGGTCGAGGCGGGTTTCGAGCCGCCAGTAGCCGTCAGGCGTGGCGAAGGCGCGCAAGAGCTGGCCGTCGCGGTCCTGCACCTCGGGCGAGACCGTCAGCGTGGCCGGCAGCGGCGGCGGGAAGGCGCGGTCGAGCTCCCAGAGGGCGGCGACGGAAAGGGCGGCGAGGCAGGCAAACGAAATGCCTGCAATCGCAGTGCGTCTGAGGAATTTTCTGGAGAGCATGGCGCTGCCCCTCATCCGCCTGCCAGCACCTTCTCCCCGTATAGGGA
>NZ_RZSC01000968.1:0-1889 GCF_003998155.1 Mesorhizobium sp. M1E.F.Ca.ET.063.01.1.1 | reverse complement strand
ACCCAGGCCTTCCACGGACCTTCCAGCGCCAGATAGTATTCGATCGCCGCGGCAAGCGCCTCTTCCTCGGTCTTCTCGACGAAGACGCGACCGTCCGGCCCGTACCAGGCAGGGATCTGGTGGCCCCACCAGAGCTGGCGCGAGATGCACCAGGGCTGGATGTTCTCCATCCAGTCGAAATAGGTCTTTTCCCAATTCTTCGGCACGAAGTTGGTACGACCTTCGCGCACGGAGGCGACCGCCGGCTTGGCGAGTTCTGCCGCGTTGACGTACCACTGGTCGGTCAGGAACGGCTCGATCGGCACGCCGCCGCGGTCGCCATGCGGCACCGTGTGGTGATGCGGCTCGACCTTGTCGAGGAAGCCGCCGGCTTCCATCAGCTCGACGATCTTCTTGCGCGCGACGAAGCGGTCGAGCCCGTCGAGCTCGTCCCAGACGGCGTGGCGCTCCGGCGTCACCTCTAGACCAGCGAGGTAGTCCTCATTGTCCTTGAGCTTGACGGCGGCTTCGACGGTCAGGATGTTGATCGCCGGCAGCTTGTGGCGCTTGCCGACCTCGAAGTCGTTGAAGTCGTGCGCCGGCGTGATCTTGACCGCGCCTGAGCCCTTCTCCGGGTCCGAATATTCATCGGCGACAATAGGAATCCGCCGGCCGACGATCGGCAGGATGACCTTCTTGCCGACCAGGTTGCGAAACCGTTCGTCATCGGGATGCACGGCCACCGCGGTGTCGCCGAGCATGGTTTCGGGACGCGTCGTGGCGACGGTGATGAATGTCTTCGGATTCTCGGGGTCGAACACCGCGCCTTCGACCGGATAGCGGAAATGCCAGAGATTGCCGTTGACCTCGTGCTGCTCGACCTCGAGATCGGAAATGGCGGTCAACAGCTTCGGATCCCAGTTCACAAGGCGCTTGTCCTTGTAGATCAACCCTTCCTTGTAGAGGGTGACGAAGACCTCCAGCACCGCCTTGGACAGGCCCTCGTCCATGGTGAAGCGCTCCCGGCTCCAGTCGGCCGAGGCGCCCAGCCGCTTCAGCTGGTTGAAGATCGCGCCGCCGGATTCGGCTTTCCACTCCCAGACCTTTTCGATGAACTCCTCGCGCGTCAGGTCGCGGCGATGGATCTGCCTTTCCATGAGCTGGCGCTCGACCACCATCTGCGTAGCGATGCCGGCATGATCCATGCCGGGCTGCCACAGCACGTTCTTGCCGCGCATGCGTTCGAAGCGCACCAGGATATCCTGCAGCGTGTTGTTGAGCGCATGGCCCATATGCAGCGAGCCGGTGACGTTCGGCGGCGGGATGACGATGGTGAAGGCTTCCGCCCCTTCCTCCGCGCCGGCGCCGGCGCGAAACGCGTCGGCCTCTTCCCAGATTTTGGCGATCTTCGGCTCGACGGTCTTGGCGTCGTAGGTTTTATCAAGCATGGAGGAATGGTCCGAGCTGTCGGGAATAAGCGTCCGGTGTAAATCGGAAGCTCTTGGCCGAGTCAACCGCGAGGAAGATAGTCCGTCTCGCCGAGATAGGCTTGCCGCGATCGACGGCAATCCCATGCGTCATCGCCAACGATCCCGCGGCCGCATTTTCCGGAAACGAAAGCGCCGCCCGACGGCGGTGCATTTTACCTTGAACGCGCGGATGAAATCACGGCGCGCCGCGCGCCACGCGCTCGATTTCCTCGCGCACCAGCCGTTCGACCAGCGTCGGCAGATTGTTGTCGAGCCAGTCCTGCAGCATCGGACGCAGCATCTCCTCGGCCATCTCGTCGAAGGTCTTCTTGCTGCGGCTGGCGAAGGCGTCGGAAAGCTCGCCGAACGCCGCCGCGACCTGCCGGCCCGCATGCTCGGAGAGGATCGCCGGCCGCGCCGACGGCGAGTCGGCTGACGATG
>NZ_RZSC01000967.1:0-1891 GCF_003998155.1 Mesorhizobium sp. M1E.F.Ca.ET.063.01.1.1 | reverse complement strand
GCGGAGAAGGTCGTCGCCAAGCTGATGAAAGGCGGCAACATCGAATACGGCTATCTCGGCGTGCAGATCCAGCCGGTGACGCAGGATGTCGCCAGCGCCATCGGCCTCGACCATCCGGGCGGCGCGCTGGTCGCCGCGGTCACCGACGGCTCGCCCGCGGCCAAGGCCGGCATCGAGACCGGCGACGTGATCACCGGGTTCGGCGGCCAGGAGATCAAGGATCCGAAGGATCTTTCGCGCGCGGTCGCGGATGTCTCGCCTGGCGCCAAGGAAACGCTCGACGTCTGGCGCAACGGCAAGGTGATGCAGATATCGGCCGATGTCGGCCGCAACACCGAAGACCAGAAGACCGCGTCGAATGGAGAAGGCGGCAAGCCATCGGCCGAACAGGGCCTGCGCGTACCGTCGCTCGGCCTTGGCCTGACCGATCTCACGCCCGACATTCGCGAGCAGCTCAACCTCGCCGACAACCAGCGCGGCGCCGTGGTCGAGCGTGTCAATCCGGACAAGGCGGCCTCGGCCGCCGGCCTCGAGCCGGGCGATGTCATCATTGCGGTCGACCGCACGCCGGTCAAGAGCGCAAGGCAGGCAAACCAGGCGATCGCCGAGGCCGGCAAGTCGGGCAAGAAGTCGGTGCTTTTGCTGGTCGACCGCGGCGACGCGCAGATCTTCGTCGCCGTGCCCTTCGCCGCCGGCTGAGAAACTTCAATGGAGCCTGCCGGCATTGCCGGCAGGCTTCGGCGACTAGATTTCGGTTGCCCGCGGGGACGTCTTCGAGAACACTGCCATGCGCCGGCAAGCGGCCTGGTCACAGGAGGCATCTCATTGGTCACCCGCGGCTTCTTTTCCGGACGGCGTCCTCCTTCCGACACAGACGCGCGCATCCCGCCGGGACAATATCTGGAACAAGGTTTTCCGGTGCTCTCTGCAGGGCCGACGCCGCGCGTGCGCACGGAGGACTGGTCGTTCACGCTCAAGCACGGGCCAAAGCCGATCAAGAAATGGAGCTGGGCGGAATTCAACGCCCTGCCGCAGAGCAAGATGACTCGCGACATCCATTGCGTGACGGCATGGACCAAGTTCAACACGCCCTGGCAGGGCGTGCTGATCGACGACATCCTCGCCGATGCCGGCATCGAGCCGCCCACCGCCTTCACGCTGGCGCTCTCCTTCGATGGCTATTCCACCAATGTGCCGGCCAAGGACCTCGTCACCGGCAAGGCGATGGTGGCGCTGCTTTACGACGGCAAGCCGATCACCGCCGACCATGGCGGCCCGGCGCGGCTTCTGGTGCCGCATCTCTATTTCTGGAAATCGGCCAAATGGGTAAACGGCCTGCAATTCACCGAGCGCGACGAGCCCGGCTTCTGGGAGCTACACGGCTATCACATGTATGGCGACCCGTGGCGTGAGCAGCGCTATTCAAGCGATTCGTGAGTGGCGATCCGTGAGTGGCGATCTATGAGTGGCAATCCATGAGCGCCGAACCGCAGCCGCAGTCGCCGTGGCAGACGGCCACGATCAGCCGCATCGAAAAGCGCACGCCGCGCGTCACCAGCTTCTGGTTCCAGCCGTCGCGGCCGTTTACCCATCTGGCGGGGCAGCATGTCGACGTCAGGCTGACGGCGCCGGACGGCTATCAGGCGCGCCGTTCCTATTCCATCGCCTCGGCACCGGAAGCAGGCGCCGGCATCGAGCTGGCGATCGAGCGGCTCGACGACGGCGAGGTTTCGCCCTTCTTCCACGATGTGGCGGCGGTCGGCGACGAGATCGAATTGCGCGGACCGCTCGGCGGCCATTTCATCTGGGAGGCGAGCGACGGCGGGCCGGTCCTCCTGGTCGGCGGCGGCTCCGGCGTGGTGCCGCTGATGGCGATGGTGCGGCACCGGCG
>NZ_RZSC01000966.1:0-1892 GCF_003998155.1 Mesorhizobium sp. M1E.F.Ca.ET.063.01.1.1 | reverse complement strand
CTTTTGGCAGGAAGGAACGGGGATCTGTTGCAATCTTTTGATTCCTGCGCTGTGGCAAGGAGCCTTCGATCATTTCGGAGGGTTGCAATGTTCAAAGGCCGTCAGATCCTGGTGTGCGTGCGCCAGTATCTCGCCTACAATCTGAGACTGCGTGATCGTGAGGACATGATGGCCGAGCGCGGCATTACGGTCGCTCATACGTCCATCCACCGCTGGACCGTTCGTTTCTCGCCCTTGTTGCCCAACGAGCAGGATATCCAAAATACCGACCAGCCGACCCATAAGACGTACAGGCCCTCAGGTATCGTTCTGCGCAAGCAGCCTCTCCGCGCGGTCGACCTCACTTTGGATGTTGCTTTTGAAGCGTGTGGTGCACGGTCACCATTAGAATGAACTTAATTAGCTCATAAAGTGTGTCACGGTGGCTGGGGCGGCGCAGTGTTTCTGGCCGCGACGGGCTCAAGGCAATCTCTAACGGCAGTTCATGTGGTGCCGTGCAAGCTTAGCCGACCAAGGCTTGGACTCACCCGCTCGGCAGAGACTGGAACGCTTTTATGAATCAATCAGGAATTCTCGACGAAACTCCAGACTCCGCGCTTTCGAGCTCGGTTACCAAGGAGGTACGGCGCCTGCAGGAACGCTATAGCGAGACGGCAAAAGAGTGCGAGGTAGCAGGGGGCGTCCGTGCACTTCGCCCGGATCATCATTTCAACGTGGTCGCGCCCGAATTTGTTTTGCGATTCGCGGCGGGTTCGGCATCTCCAAATGCGGATGGTTATCCGACCGGCCTTCCCCGGACGCGCACCAGCGGCCCTTCCGATGGGATGGATGACAGGTCGGGCGCTGGCACAGGGCAAGCTCGGCTCATCGAAGAATGGGCAGGCCCAGTTGCTGGGTCCACGGAGCTTGAACGGCGCTTTCGGATACCTCGGTCCACATTGCATTGGTGGCAGCGGCACAATGATGTGATTGCTTTGCGAAGTGGTGCGCGCAAGCATGTGTTTCCTGTCGTTCAATTCCTCGACGGCAGACCTATCCCTGGAATCCGGCAGGTGCTTTCGTTCATCCCAAACCCCAGGCTTGCGTGGCAGTGGATGATCCGCCGTTCACCTCTTCTAAGCGGTCGTATTCCGGTCGAAATGCTGCGAGAAGACTCGATTGACAAAGTGGCAGCGGCCGCCCGCGAATTTTCGCTGTCCCGGTCCCGCACCTTCTGACTGAATTTTGTCAGGCAGCCCCTTTTTTGAAGCATGCGTTGCATCGAACTGACCGGAATTGACGCGATAATGCTCACAGACTTTGGTATTCCTCTCCCAAGACCTGACCGACGGGCGGGCAGCTTCTGGAGAGGGAAGCTGCCCGCCGATAGATCGGGTCTGATGCTCGGAAATGTAAATGAAAAGCTCATTTGTGGCGCACTTGTCGGCCGAGCTCGACTCGTTGAAATCGGCCGGCCTCTACAAATCCGAGCGGGTGATCGCCTCGACGCAATCGGCCGAAATCGAGGTTGCTGGCGAGAAGGTGCTGAATTTCTGCGCCAACAACTATCTTGGCCTCGCCGACAGCCGGCATCTGCGCGACGCGGCAAAGCATGCGCTCGACCGCTAC
Source organism: Mesorhizobium sp. M1E.F.Ca.ET.063.01.1.1 (assembly GCF_003998155.1). Classification (NCBI taxonomy): domain Bacteria; kingdom Pseudomonadati; phylum Pseudomonadota; class Alphaproteobacteria; order Hyphomicrobiales; family Phyllobacteriaceae; genus Mesorhizobium; species Mesorhizobium sp. M1E.F.Ca.ET.063.01.1.1. The sequence continues at coordinate 284 of NZ_RZSC01000966.1, read as the reverse complement.
GGCTACGGCATGGCTTCGGTGCGTTTCATCTGCGGCACGCAGGAGGAGCATAAGCAGCTGGAGGCGACGATCTCGTCCTTCCTCGGCATGGACGACACCATCCTCTACGGCTCCTGCTTCGACGCCAATGGCGGCCTGTTCGAGACGCTGCTCGGCGAGGAGGACGCCATCATCTCCGATGCGCTGAACCATGCCTCGATCATCGACGGCGTCAGGTTGTCCAAGGCCAAGCGCTTTCGCTACGCCAACAACGACATGGCAGATCTCGAAGCGCGGCTGAAGGA
>NZ_RZSC01000965.1:0-1907 GCF_003998155.1 Mesorhizobium sp. M1E.F.Ca.ET.063.01.1.1 | reverse complement strand
GTTATGCAATTCGGTTTGGGGGCCAAGCAAGCGAGACGGCGCAGCTTTCATGGACGGCTCGGCGCGGTTCGTTGTAAACGTTCCGGCCGATCGATTTTGGAGGAGACGCAACATGGACAGGTTCACGGGCGGTTGCCTGTGCGGCAAGGTCCGGATCGTGGCGTCGGGTCGCCCATACAGGGTCGGCATTTGTCACTGTCTCGACTGCCGCAAGCATCACGGGTCGCTGTTTCACGCTTCCGCGATTTTCCCTCAAGATGCGGTGACGATCGCCGGCGAAACGCGCGACTATGCCGGGCGGTTCTTCTGCCCGCGCTGCGGCTCGTCCGTTTTCGCGCGCACCGCGGACGAAATCGAAGTCAGCCTGGGATCGCTGGACGCCCCTGACCAACTGAGGCCAACCTACGAACTGTGGACCGTCCGCCGCGAGTCCTGGTTGCCGCCGTTTCCGCTCAACAGACGATACGAACGTGATCGCGACGCCACGGGCCGTTTTGAGGAGTAGGGGGCGACCGCCTTCCGGATAGGATGACCGTTTGGAGGGGCGCGCCGACCGTCACTCCGGCAAACCAGCCTTGCGAAAGCCGTCGACGAAATGCTCGAGCGTCGCGGCGTCGCGGAACGGTTCGGTCCAGACCCAGTGGCTGGTGCTGAAATGCGGGTTGGCGACGAGGAACATCTCGACCTCTGCGCGCGCCTCGTCGAACCGGCCGAGTTGGGCAAGGCTTGCCGCCAGGAAACGGCGTGAGCTCGTGCGATAGGTCTCGTCCCTGCGCAGCGTCTCGACGGCGGCTTCGTACTCGCCGGCCGCATACTGCGCCTGGCCGAGTGTCAGATAGTACCAGCTCGGCGGATAAGGGTTGAGCCGGAACGCCTTGCGAATGTGCTCGAGGCTTTCCTCGATCTGGCCGGCCAGAACCTCGATGTCTGATATCGTCGCCCAGGTGTCGGCATCGTTCGGGTCGAGCTCGATCGCCTTGGCGAATTCAGCGTCCGCCTCGTCGAAGCGGCGCTCATAGGCAAGCAGGTTGGCCAGCACCCAGTGGCAGCCGGCATCGTTGGGATCGATCGCGACAGCCTTGCGCGCCAGTTCCAGGGCGACGCCGCGGTTGGGTTCGATGGGTTCGCCCCAATGCACCCATCCCATCCAATGGTTCATGGCAAGCCAGCGATAAGCCTCGGCATAGTCCGGATCGAGCGAAACCGCGCGCATCAGCATCAGATGCGCTTCCCGTGCCGTCTGCGGCGAGTCGTCGATCAGCTTGCGCGCCCGCACGCACAGATCATAGGCCTCGAGGTTCCTGGGCCGGTTGCGCGGCGGCGGCGCGCGCAGGCGGCCGAGCAACGCCTCCACGATCTTGGCCGTCACCTCGTCCTGGACGGCAAAAATATCTTCCAGGCTGCGATCGAAGCGTTCCGCCCACAGATGTTCGCCGCTCACCGCGTCGACCAGTTGCGCGTTGATGCGCACGCGCCCGGCGGCGCGTCTTGCGCTGCCCTCCAGCAGGTAGCGCACGCCAAGCTCCTCGGCGATCCTGCGCACGTCCATCGCCTTGCCTTTGTAGGCAAAGACCGAGTTGCGGGCGATGACGAACAGGCCGGCATTCCTGGACAGGTCGGTGATCAGATCCTCGGTCAGCCCATCCGCGAAGGAGTCCTGCTCGGGATCGCTGGAGAAAGCAACGAAGGGCAGCACCGCTATCGATGGCTTGCTGGGCAGCGGCAAAGGCTTTCGCACCGCGCCGCCGAGCTGTTCGATCGCTCCGGTGAAGCGGTAGCCGACGCGCGGAACCGTGGCGATCCATTCACCGCCATCGGCGGCCGGACCGAGCAGCTTCCTGAGCTGCGCGATCTGAACGGTGAGGTTGCCTTCCTCGACGGCCGTGCCCGGCCACGCAGCATCCATC
>NZ_RZSC01000964.1:0-1907 GCF_003998155.1 Mesorhizobium sp. M1E.F.Ca.ET.063.01.1.1 | reverse complement strand
ATCGGCATCACCAACCAGCGCGAGACGGTCGTCATCTGGGACAAGGCGACCGGCAAGCCGATCCACAACGCCATCGTCTGGCAGGACCGGCGCACCGCGCCGCTTTGCCAGAAGCTCCGGAAGCAGGGGCTGGAGAAGAAATTCACCCGCAAGACCGGGCTGCTGCTCGACCCCTATTTCTCCGGCACCAAGATCGCCTGGATGCTGGACAAGGTGAAGGGCGCGAGGAAGCGCGCCGAGAAGGGCGAACTGCTCGCCGGCACGATCGACAGTTTCCTGATCTGGCGGCTGACCGGCGGCAAGGTGCACGCCACCGACGCCACCAACGCCTCGCGCACACTGATCTACAACATCGAGAAGAACGCCTGGGACGACGAGCTGCTGTCGATCCTGAACATACCGGCCGCGATCCTGCCGCAGGTGAAGGATTGCGCCGATGATTTCGGCGTCGCCGAGAAGAGCCTTTTCGGCGCCGAGATGAGGATCTTCGGGGTCGCCGGCGACCAGCATGCGGCGACCATCGGCCAGGCCTGTTTCGAGCCCGGCATGATGAAATCCACTTACGGCACCGGCTGCTTCGCGCTGCTCAACACCGGCGCCGACCTGGTGCGCTCGAAGAACCGGCTGCTCACCACCATCGCCTATCGGCTGAACGGCAGGACCACCTATGCGCTGGAAGGCTCGATCTTCATTGCGGGCGCCGCCGTGCAATGGCTGCGCGACGGCATCAAGGTGATCGGCAAGGCCGAGCAGAGCGGTGCGCTCGCCGCGGCCGCCGATCCGGCGCAGGCTGTCTATCTGGTGCCGGCCTTCGTCGGGCTCGGCGCGCCGCATTGGGACGCCGATGCGCGCGGTTCCATCTTTGGCCTGACCCGCAATTCTGGTCCGGCGGAGTTCGCGCGCGCGGCTCTCGAATCTGTCGCCTACCAGACCCGTGACCTGCTCGACGCGATGCGCAAGGACTGGAAAGGCGCCTCGGCCAGAACCGTGCTTCGGGTCGATGGCGGCATGGTGGCGTCGGACTGGACCATGCAACGGCTGGCCGACATTCTCGACGCGCCGGTTGACCGCCCGACCATCCTGGAGACGACTGCGCTGGGCGCCGCCTGGCTCGCCGGATCGAAAGCCGGTGTGTGGCCGAAGGCGAAGGAATTCGCCAAGACCTGGGCGCTCGACCGCCGCTTCAAGCCGGACATGGATGCCGGCACGCGCTCGGCAAAGCTCGCGGGTTGGCGCGATGCCGTGCGCAGGACGCTGAGCACGAACTGAGACCCATCAAAGAGAGCCCGCGCCTTTCGATGCGGGCTCGGTCAACGACTCTGCGGTACCGACTGGGGCCCGTCAGTAGGGCGAGCGGCACTCGCGTCTGCCGTATCTGGACAAGTATGTATTGTCCGAGGCGCGATAGCTTCTGTAGTGGTCGTAGCACCACTGTACATGCGCATCCGCATAGCGGTTCTGGCTGTTAACGATCGCGCCGGTGATCAGCGCGCCGGTAGCGAATGCCGCAAGCGGGAACCAGAAATCGCCGTGACGGCGATAGCCGCGATGATATTCGCGGTAGCCGCGATGGCCGTTCCAGTACACGGCACCATTGCGCTCATACATGGCGCTTTGGGAGCGATTGAAACTACGGCGCTTTCTCCAGTCCTGGTATTGTACTGTCTGGACATTCGAGAGGTCCTGGCCTTGCGGCACATAGTTCGGCTGAGCATTGACCGGCACGATCTCCGCCGCAGCGAACGAAACCGATAGCGCGGTTGCCAGCAGACCCGATGAAATCTTGTTCATGGTCTTCTCCTCGAGGGTGGTTGTCGTCCCTTGCGGGGGCAACGGTCGCGCGGTGCGATAGTTCCGCCAAACGCCAGGTCGCATTCGACGAGCACGCCCGATGCGCGCAGTCGGCT
>NZ_RZSC01000963.1:0-1908 GCF_003998155.1 Mesorhizobium sp. M1E.F.Ca.ET.063.01.1.1 | reverse complement strand
CTGCCGTTGCGCATCCGCCAGCACAATGAGAACGCCATCAAGGTGGCGGAATATCTGCGCGGTCATCCGAAGATCGCGGACGTCATCTTTCCGAAATATCAGACCGGCGAGAACAAGCGCCGCGCCGATGCCTATTTGCGGTCGGGCAGCTATGGCGCGCTGGTCGGTTTCGAGTTGAAGGACGGGCGCGAAGCCGGCCGCTCCTTCATCAATGGGCTGAAGCTGCTTTACCACGTGGCCAACATCGGCGACGCTCGCTCGCTCGCCATTCATCCGTCGACCACCACCCATTCGCAGCTCTCGTCAGAGGAGCAACTCGCGACCGGGGTCACGCCCGGTTACGTCCGGCTTTCCATCGGCATCGAGCATCCCGACGACATCATCCGCGATCTCGAACAGGCGCTCGACCAGGTCGCCGGCGACCGCGAGCTGAAGGCTGCATGAGGCATCCGCCGGCAACTGTCGGCTTCAAATCCAAAAGGAGAGGGCAATGGGTTCCAGCAACGACATTAAAAGCTCGAAAATCTCGCGGCGCGGGATGCTGAAGACGGCCGGGGCGCTCGGCGTCGGCGCCGCCGCTCCCGGTCTGCTCGCCAGGCCGACCAGTTACGCTATCGCTGGCAATCCGACAAAGGTCAGGCTGTCGTGGACCGAGTTCGCCGCCTGCCATTCGCCGATCGCGTTTGCGCTTTCAAAGGGCATCTACGCCAAGCACGATCTCGACATCGATCTCTACTACCAGGGTGCCAGCGGGCTGACGCTGATCCAGTCCATCGCCACCAACAAGACCGACGCCGGCGCCGGCCTGCTTTACGACTGGATCAAGCCGCTCGAGCAGGGGCTGGACGTAAAACTCTTCGCCGGCTCGCATGGCGGTTGCACCAGGCTGCTGGCCTCCAAGGCGTCCGGCGTCAAGAAGCTGGAAGACCTGAAGGGCAAGACGATCGTTTCCTATGACGTGGCGAGCCCGCCCAAGCATTCCTTCCAGGTGGCGCTGGCCAAGGCCGGCCTCGATCCGAACAACGACGTCAACTGGACCAACGTGCCGTTCGACCTCGTCGGCGAGACCGTCGGCAAGGGCCAGGCGGATGCACTCGCCCATCTCGATCCCTGGGCCTATGCGCAGAAGAAGAAATTCGACCTGGTCGAGGTCGCCAACACCCAGACCGGCGTCTTCGAAGGCACGGTCTGCTGCGTGCTCGGCGTCAATTCCACATTCCTGAACGCAAACAAGGATGCCATCCGGCGCCTTGCGGAAGCGGACATCGAAATCCACGAATACGCCTCGCAGCATCCGGATGAGGTGGCGAAATGGTTCGTCGACAATCTCAATCCCGGCTTCCCGGTCGAGGACATCCACGATGAGATCGCGTCTTGGGCTTTGCACACTCACCCGGTCGGCAAGGATCTGGAGGCGCAGGTCAAACGCTCCGCCGAGGATCTGGCACTGATCAAGGTGCTTGACCCGACCACTGTGCCGTCGGAACTCGCCTCGCGCGTCACGGTCGATATCCTGGCTTAGGCGCAGCGCATGAGTGCGGCAGCCGACAAGCATGAGGACGGCACGACGCTGGCTTCCGTGCTTGGCGGCGCCATCTGGAAGCACGGATTGATCGCGGCGGCCGCCTGGATCGGCGCCGCGATCGTCACCATGGCGCTACCCGACGTCGTCCCGTGGGGTAGCCGCAACCTGTTCGGAGGTCTCCTGCTGGCCGGCGCCGCGGTTTTCGCGGTTCTGGTTTTCACGGCCGACCGACTTGGCAGGCTTGGGGGGTGGCTGATCCATTACGGCCCCTGGTTCATCGCGCTCGGTGTCTGGTTCGGGCTTTGGGAACTGACGACTGCGAAGCTCGGCTGGTTGCCGAAGCCGTTCTTTTCGCCGCCGCACGGACTGCTGCATGTCTATAT
>NZ_RZSC01000962.1:0-1914 GCF_003998155.1 Mesorhizobium sp. M1E.F.Ca.ET.063.01.1.1 | reverse complement strand
GCATGGGATTGCCGATCTCCATCCGATCAAGCATTGTCCGATTTGCGGTTCGACGCAAACAGCGACGGCTGACTATCACCGGAAAGCGGTGGCGCCCGGAGGGGAATCTGCCTGCAAAATACGCTATCTGCCCAAATTTTGCGCAGACGGATGGAGGAGCGATGTATAGGCTTTGGGCGTCGATGACGCATCCGATGCGGCGGATGACGCGAATTTACATCCGGGTGCGGCATGGCATCTGAATCGCCCGATACCGTCTCCAACCTCCGGGAATTGGCACGCTTCGTGCTTGATGGAGGCGCAAGCGGGGTACACAACCCGTCTCTTTGGCAGTGGAGGCCACTTTTTACATGAAAAAGATCGAAGCGATCATCAAGCCATTCAAGCTGGACGAAGTGAAGGAGGCGCTTCAGGAGGCCGGACTGCAGGGCATCACCGTTACCGAGGCCAAAGGCTTTGGCCGGCAGAAGGGCCACACCGAGCTCTATCGAGGCGCCGAATATGTCGTCGACTTCCTGCCCAAGGTGAAGATCGAGGTGGTGCTCGGCGACGATGCCGTTGAAGGCGCCATCGAAGCCATCCGCAAGGCGGCGCAGACCGGCCGCATCGGCGACGGCAAGATCTTCGTCTCCAACATCGAGGAAGTCGTCCGCATCCGCACCGGCGAAACCGGCATGGACGCCGTCTGACGCCACCCCACCTTTCTGAACCGTCATCATCAAAAAACGTCATCAAACAGGGATACATGACATGACGACAGCCAAAGACATCATGAAGCAGATCAAAGACAACGACGTGAAGTTCGTCGACCTGCGCTTCACCGATCCGCGGGGCAAGCTGCAGCATGTGACGATGGATGTCGTCGAGGTCGAGGAAGACATGTTCGCCGACGGCGTCATGTTCGACGGTTCCTCCATCGCCGGCTGGAAGGCGATCAACGAGTCCGACATGGTGCTGATGCCGGACACGGACACCGTCCATATGGATCCGTTCTTTGCCCAGTCGACCATGGTCATCCTGTGCGACATCCTCGATCCGATCTCCGGCGAGGCCTATAACCGCGACCCGCGCGGCACCGCCAAGAAGGCCGAGGCCTATATGAAGTCGGAAGGCATCGGCGACCAGATCTTCGTCGGCCCGGAAGCCGAGTTCTTCGTGTTCGACGACGTCAAGTACAAGGTCGATCCGTACAATACCGGCTTCCGGCTCGACTCCACCGAGCTGCCGTCCAATGACGACACCGACTACGAGACCGGCAATCTCGGCCATCGTCCACGCACCAAGGGCGGTTATTTCCCTGTGCCGCCGGTTGATTCATGCCAGGACATGCGCTCCGAGATGCTGACCGTGCTCGCCGAGATGGGCGTGCGCGTCGAGAAGCATCACCACGAGGTCGCGGCCGCCCAGCACGAACTCGGCATCAAGTTCGATACGCTGGTGCGCAACGCCGACAAGATGCTGATCTACAAGTATGTCGTGCACCAGGTCGCCAACGCCTATGGCAAGACGGCCACCTTCATGCCGAAGCCGGTGTTCGGCGACAACGGTTCGGGCATGCACGTCCACCAGTCGATCTGGAAAGGCGGCAAGCCGACCTTCGCCGGCAACGAATATGCCGGCCTGTCGGAGAGCTGCCTGTTCTACATCGGCGGCATCATCAAGCACGCCAAGGCGATCAACGCCTTCACCAACCCGCTCACCAACTCCTACAAGCGGCTGGTGCCTGGTTATGAAGCGCCGGTGCTGCTCGCTTATTCGGCCCGCAACCGCTCGGCTTCCTGCCGCATCCCGTTCGGCTCGTCGCCGAAGTCGAAGCGCGTCGAGGTCCGCTTCCCCGATCCGGGCGCGAACCCCTATCTCGGCTTCGCCGCCATGCTGATGGCCGGCCTCGACGGCATCAAGAACAAGATCCAT